>NZ_JAUBPB010000011.1:4992-135517 GCF_036700545.1 Microcoleus sp. SVA1B4 | reverse complement strand
TGGGATGGGCGTCCCGCCCGTCATTTTTGGACGGGCGGGACGCCCATCCCACTTTCAAGAGTGGAAGTTATTTAATTTTCATTCCTTATATCGGTTAGGTGTTCTTTGGCCGTACACCCTAAATATAGAGGTTCTGCATCCATGAGTGAATTGCGGGTGAGGCACTGCACTTACCGCGAATAATTAGGTTAACTTACTTTGCTGGAAAATTGCGGTAAGGTGGGCCGAAGAGCACCCTACCTTACCACAATCAATCTGGTAATCACGAGAATTGAAAACCGTGCCTGATGTCAAAAAGGTCGATCGACTTAATCAGGAAAACAAACCTCTGGAGCGCACAAACTGGGGAAATCCAAAGTTGTGACTTCCAGCGTATCCAACTCAACTCTCCGAATTACATGATTGTTAGTATCAGCAACAAACAAATGAGGCCCGATCGCACTCAACCCTGAAGGTTCAAAAAATCGAGCCTTGAGACCTTTAGCATCAACCAAACCTGCAGTACCATCTCCAATCATTGTTCTGCACGTACCGCCCCGGTGGTCGATCCGCTTAATTTTGTGATTGTAAGTATCAGCCACCCACAGGTAATTTTGAGCGTATTCAACACCCAAACAGTGCTGCAACCTTACCTCCTCAGCGCGACCATCTTTATCCCCAAAACCAAACAATTCACCGCTACCGCAGACTGTACGCACCTTGGGGTCTTCATCAATACCCACAGCGCGAATCGAACTAATTTCGCTGTCAGCAACAAACAACTCCGATCGATCGGTAGACAAGCCGCTGGGCTGAGAAAAAGCAGATTCTGCAAGACTTCCGTCAACACAGGATTCTCGGCCAATACCCGCGTAAGTGGCGATCGTGCCAGTATCTAACTGCATTTCCCAAATTTGATGGGAACCCGCCATTGCAATAAAAAGTCTGTTTCCAACTCTTTCTAAATCCCAAGGCGAATTCAATTGCGTTTCTAAACCCTTGCCACTGCGGGGTGAAATTTCGTGACTTTGTTCGCCGGTACCAGCAACAGTTTCTACCCGTTGAGTCGTAAAATCAATCTTTCTGACAGCATGATTTTCCGTATCAGCAACATATAGAATTTGACTTTCTGCATCAAAAGCCATACCTTGAGGTGCAAAAAACTCAGCTTCTTCAAAGTTCCCATCAGTTAAACCAGGTTTTCCGCTACCGATGACGTGCAGCACCTCACCTTCGAGGGTGCTGACAACAATCCTATTGTGGCCGGAATCGGCAATAAATAAGCAAGAACCCACCAAGTTTTGTATAACTGAATTAGCCGGCCCTGGCAATACAGTTGCATCTACAGATTCATTTTCCTGACTCATTTCGCCCAAAAGCGCGACCTGTTGGTGAAGGTGTTTTGCCTCCGTTGCAGCGATCGCAAATGCCAGCACTTTACCGGGAAAAGCCAGCGGTGTTGATACAGGTTTGCGCTGTTTTTCTAAGCTAAAACTGAGTTGTTTAAATTTGAGCGCATTTTTATCTTTGTATTCAGCAATTAACTTGCCAACTAACTCGTCAAGTGCTTCTCTATTGCCTTCACCGGAAACAAAGCCAACGACATAACTTTCAGGATCGATCACCATTAAAGTCGGCCAAGCCCGAACGGCATAGCTTTGCCAAACTTTCATGCCGCTGTCAACGATTACAGGATGTTCGATATCGTAGCGGAGGATAGCTTGGCGGATGTTTTCTACTTCTTTTTCGTTTTCAAATTTAGCCGAGTGAACGCCGATAACCGTGAGGGAATCTTTATATTTTTGTTCGAGGTATTTTAAGTCTGGCAGGACGTGCAAGCAATTGATGCAGCAGTACGTCCAGAAGTCGAGGAGGACGACGCGCCCTTTTAAGGATTCAATGGATAAAGGTTTTTCGGTATTCAGCCAGGGGTAGTTTCCGGGGAATTCTGGTGCTCTGACGCGAGGCATGGCATCTCCTGGGTAGGACGTGAATGATTTTTTTACTTCTTTAATTTAGCGGGAAGTTTGGCAGGATGGGGAAAAGGGGAGGTTAAACGAGGGCTTGTGGACACAGCGAAGATGGCTGTGGCACAAGAGGGGGGCGACGGAGGATGGTAAAACCGACACGGAGTCAAAACGGTTGTTGCTTTTATAAATTACATAACCAACGACAAATAGATGCAACTTGATTCTCCTCATTCAGATTTGCAGCATTAGTGAGAGTCCCGTTTTCCAGTTGATGCCAAATTTCACCCGCCATCCTTGTCGCCACCGCTGAACCCACAAAGAAAGTCAGAGGTGAATGTCCAACCCGGAAAAAAGCTTCGCGTATGCGATTTAGTGCCGCTTGTGCCGTTTTCCATGCTCATCTGCACCTGCAGGATCGATTCCGCCTTTAAGTTCGCCCAATGCAATAACATAAGGTGCCACCATAGATGGGTCAATTGCACTGGATTGACTGGCTACCAACTCCGTCGGGGCAAGATTAAATAAACATAAATCCACATTGCTCCTGACTAGCGGAACAGTTAGGTTATAAATCAATGTGCGATTACCCAGCTCGCTCTCCCAACTTATCCCACGTAAAGACAACTCAATTTCTGTGTCATCATTTGTCATGGCTATCCACTTTTTTGTCTTTGAGTGTTGCCAGTAATATCTCTTACCAGCAATGGTGAGAGTCGAGAGGATAGCACGAGTTAGTTTTCTTTGTGCTAATGCTCCGCCAACATTACGCATTGAGCCACCAAGCGTGTCACCACGAGTCAGTAGAAATCTAAAGACCAATTCCTCCACAAAATTTGTGCCTGCTGGCTCAAGAAAATTCCTGATTAGACCATTGATAGCTTCAATTTTATCATTTGGCATCAAATGAGCAAGAGACTTATCCGATAATCCTGCCGCAGTCAACAATCCCATTTCAATGCCCTTAACATTTAACAAATCAGCAGGACTCTCAGCTTGACCAGCAGCTTCTTGAAGTGCTCTTGCTTGGGCGACGTAAGGTGTAGCGCGTCGATTTTTTTCCAGGGCAAGTGCAACAAAACCCGCACGAGTGTCTTCATAGGTTGTGACAAGATCGTCACTGGATTGAAGGTGGTTACGATAAGCACACATAGGTATCCAGTTATTGTTTTTTCCATACATAAACGCACTTCCTCAAAGGAGCGCGTCCATAGTTTCCCATCTGTTGACTACTATTCCCCTTATCACCTGGTAAAACGAGAATATTTTCCGTAATAAAGCCGAGTTTTTCAGCGAAATCAGAAAGAATCAGGTCCACTGAAATACTTATACCTGCGTAGCGCACATTGTCATTAACCATAAACAAAAATGCCCCTGGTTTAAGGATACGAAAGCTTTCTTGTATTACGCAAGCCATTTCATAGAAATATCCTCTTACCATTCTTGGTATACCATTGTTGTTCAATATACCCTGTGACTTTTGGCTGTCCAAATATCTTAAGATAGCCTGCAAGAGAGTTTGCGAATTAGCAATACTTAAAGCTACTTCCCAAGCCGGATTGATAGCCAATAAATCTTTGGGGTGATTCTCAACCGTACAACTTAGCATTTCCTGACGCAGATTAATTAATTCCTTTTCAGAAATTCCTAGTAAAGCCAGCTCTAGTGCATAGGTGCGAGTATAGTCATATCGATTGCAGTAGGGTGGAGATGTGATGATTGCATCGTAGGTAGAGTCCGGCAAATCGGGCATTATCTTCAGACAAGAACCTTGATGCAAATTAATTTTGCCTTGTTGATGATTCTGAGTTTGAAAAAGCTCAAGTTGTTGTGTAGGAGGTTCTAAGTCGTTAACAAGTTCATTAAATTTTTGGGTAATAGCTTGACTGAACTCAAGAACCTCACCTTTATTGAAGGACTTCTTTGACGTGCCATGACCCGAACGGTAATCCCAACGAAGATACTGTCCATCTTTGCGTGTATAGCTTACGGATTCTAAAACACACAGTAAAGTCAAGACTAAAACTGATTGAATCTTGGTATTTTCTTGATAACAAGCTCCAAGATATTGCTCAATTTCTATTTTAGTTTCTTCGGAGTAAGCCCCTTTAGTAATTCTCAATTCTGGCAGAGTGACAGGGTTTTCAAATTTTTTCCATATTTGCAAATTAAACCATGTCTTTAGCCGCTGAAAATCATCAATAGTGAAGGCAGTGTCTAAAATAATTTTGGTATTAATTATATGTTGACCAATAGGTAATAATTCAATGCCCTCACCATCTATTCCCAAGTCGCTAGCAGCAAATAAAGCAGTTCCACTACCTGTAAAAGGATCTAAAATCTTGCCTTGAATGACTTGATATTGTTGGAATAAGAACTCTACCAGAGAAGCGGAGAAAGCTTCCTTATACTTGTACCACCTATAAATGGGTCTAGTTTTGTTAGCCTGAAAACTAACCAAAAGTCGGGTAAGCGAGGGCTGGACTACAAACTTGTCTTGAAAGCGATCGTGTAATTGCCTGTCAAGGTTATCAATCTCTTCCAGAAAGTCATTTTCCACTTCAGGGGCTATGTTGGAGATGCTTGATATATTTACCATGACTACAAATTATTAAATAACTAACTGTCGATCGTAGTATACCAGTATCTCCAATCAAAGAACGGGTAGATGTCGCTACCCTTGTAAATTCTCTCTGACGAACCAGAGAATTAACCGCTTCAGAAATTATCCCCTCTGGCTGAACCCCAATTTTCTCCTTGGTTTTCCCGGCTGTTATTTTCCATAATCACCAATACACCGTTAATTTTATTCTGCTCGATCGCACTTACGATCGAGTTAACCCACAGCTTGATATTCGGCGGTTCCCCTTGCAAAGGCAATCTTGACGCGATCGGAGTAATATTGTTCTCATTTGAGTGGTAGACGGATTGTAAATGTACTGCCTTTTCCTAACTCACTCTGGACTTGAATGCTGCCTTGATGAGCCACTGCGATCGCACTTGCAATCGATAGCCCTAATCCAGCACCACCCGTGGCTCTAGAACGATCGCTCTGCACTCGGTAGAAACGATCAAAAATTCGCGTTTGTTCGGCTGGGTTGATACCAACACCTGTATCTTGAACTTGAATTATGGCTTCCTTGTCGGTGCAATCGAGGATGGCAAGGATTAGCCCTCCTGGGGGAGTGTAGTTAATCGCATTGGTAATTAAGTTTGTCACCATCCCGTAAAGTTGGGCTTCATCCCCAAGAATTACAACGGCTCGCGAAGCACGAATTTCTAACTTCAATTCCACCTCACCCACCATTGCTAAACCTGCAAGTTCTTCTACTAAATCGCCAATCAGATAGTTGAAACAGCAATGCTGCAATTGAGTCGGAATCTGTTGTTGCTCAAGTCTACAAATAAACAATAAATCTTTCACTAACCTAGAAAGGCGGATGTTTTGTCGTTCGATAATATCGAGGTTTTGACTAACCTCCGGTAAATCTTCAGCCAGACGAGTATCCTCAACAGTAGCCTGAATGACAGCCAGAGGCGTTCGCAATTCATGAGCGGCATCGGAGGTGAATTGTTGCATCTGGAGATAGGACTGATAAATTGGTCGCATCGCTAATCCAGATAGCCACCAACTAGCTCCTCCCACTAGCAGCATGACCAAGGGTAAGCCTAAAAAGAGCAACAATCGCAAAGTGCTCAGATAAGCATCCCATTCTTTGAGCGATCGCCCAATTTGCATATAACCCCAAGGCAAACCGCTGTTTGTTCTTAGTAATAAAGAAATTTGATAAAAGCGATCGCCATTAGAAAGATGCAGAATTTGCCAAAACTCTTTTGGTGCAAAGTTTTCTAATACATCCGGCTGCTCTCCAACCTTTGCTAATATTTCCCCAGATTGGTCTAAAAAGCGGAGATAATATCCCTCCTGCTGAAACACCCTAGCAGTATGTCGCGCCCCGTTATTGCCTGAAGAGTAACAGTTTTCATTCCACAGACATAAACCGGGCAAAATAGTTTTCAAGCTGGATGAAAGCTGTCCCGGTTGTTGTAATTGTGGTTCGATAGTGTCATGCAGCGTTCCGGCTAAGGACTGTAGTTTTTGCTGGAGAATGTATCGCTGCGTGTGAAACACAACCTGATAGACTGCAACACCGCATATACCTAACAACAACCCAATGACGATCGCGTACCAACCTGCAAGTTGCCAGCGGGTGCGGTTAAATAGTTTGTTGGAGTGCATATTACTTGTTCAAGCGATACCCGAATCCATGAACCGTTTCAATCATTCCGTCACAGCCATAATCTGCCAGCTTGCGGCGCAACAGACGAATTCTAGCAGCAACTACATTGCTCATCGGGTCAGTATCCACATCCCACAGCCGAGTCAAAAGTCGATCGCGCGTGAGGATTTGGTTCGGATGCTGCATGAAATATTCCAGTAACCGAAACTCATTAGCCGTCAGAGGAATCACCCTTAGCTGTCCTTCGTCATCCGTAGTGCAGATGATGGATTTAGTATAGTCAAGCAGCAATCGCCCCGCCTCAAGTTGGGCAGGATTGAAATATGGCGACTGTTCTGGCGACAAACTCCGTCCCCGTCGCTGAAGAGCTCGCAACCGAGCTAACAACTCCGCTTTCACAAACGGTTTCATCAAATAGTCATCAGCCCCAGCATCCAGCCCAGCTACCATATCCTCCGTGCGATCTTTTGCCGTCAACATCAAAACGGGTAAAGGATTATTCTGCTGGCGCAAGCGTTGGCATAGTTCGACGCCAGAGATTTCCGGCAGCAACCAGTCAAAAATGGCAACCGTGTACTCGATCCATTGGTCTTCCAGATAGTTCCAAGCAGTTGTGCCATCTTGCACCCAATCCACCAGGTACTTTTCTCGGCTCAAGGTGCGTTGCACGATCGCACCCAAATCGGGTTCGTCTTCCGCCAGCAGAATTCTCATTTGATCGTTACCTCATCCCCTGTCGTTGGTGTCTGCTCAATGCCATAGTTTCTCAGATCGGGCACTTTCATCACCCGTTTAGGCATCAGATACTTCCCAAATCGAGCATACAATGCAGGTAGAACCAGTAGGGTGAGAGCAGTTGAGGTAAAGAGTCCGCCTAGGACAACGATCGCCAAAGGCTGCAACAATTCCTTACCAGCCCCACCGCTTAAGACCAGAGGAACCATCCCCAATGCCGAGGTGAGTGCAGTCATTAGAATCGCCAGCAACCGTTCCATCGAGCCTTCCAAAATGACCTTGGGAAGCGGCATTCCTTGCGCCATTTTGGTGTTGTAGTTGTCTACGAGCAGCAATCCATTGCGCGTCGCTACGCCAAACAGCGTCACAAAGCCCACCATTGACGGAACTGAGATAACGCCGCCCGTCAGCAGGACTGAGATAACACCCCCTACCAGTGCCAATGGTAAGTTGATCATCACCATCAGCATGGCAGGAACGGATTTCACCGTGAAGTACATCAATACCGCGATCGCTAGCACTGCTAATATTCCGAAAATTAGGAAGTTTTGAGCAGCGCGTTGTTCCGACTCATACTGTCCGCCGTACTGAATATAGTAGCCTTGGGGCAGTTGCACTGATTGCTTAACCTTGGAGCGAATGTCATCGACGACCGAAGCAACATCGCGTCCCTGTACGTTGGCTGACACTACAATTAAACGCGAGACGTTTTCCCGGTTAATCGTATTGGGCCCATTGCCAAACTCAACCTTTGCCACTTGCGAAAGCGGGATAATTTGACCTGTTGGGGCATTAATTTGGAGGTTGCGAATCGTGTTGAGATTGCGACGGGCTGATTCGTTGACCCAAACCAACACATCTACCAACTGTTGACCATCCGGCACCTGACCAACCACGCGACCATTCAGGGCTGTTTCGGTGAAATCGGACAATTGGGCGATCGTCAATCCGTAGCGGGCGGCTGCATCCCGATTAAATTGAATTTGTACTTGACGGATCGGTATTTGGGGCTCAAGCTGAAGGTCTACCAATCCCTTCACGTCTTTCATTGCGGCTTCGATTTGTTCTCCAATGCGGCGTAGTTCTTGCAGGTCATTGCCGAATACTTTAATGGCGATCGCACTCCTGACCCCCGACAACACTTCATCCATCCTGTGACTGATAAATCCACCCACATTGGTGGCAACTCCCGGAAACTGACCCAATGCCTCCCGCAAGGCTTCAATCGAGGCAGGACGGTTTTGCATCGCAGCTTCACTCAGTTCCACGTCCAAGTGTGCCAAGTTCACCGATGCCGCATCCGGGTCGCCCGGAGCACGCCCCGATCGCAGTTGTACTGATTCAAACCGGGGGTCATCCTTAAGGGCGGTTTGAATCGCTAAGCCAACGCGATTGGTTGCTTCGAGTGAGGAACCCGGATAAAGGGCGATCGCATTCATGAGCGATCGTTCCTGGAACGTTGGCAGAAAATCCCGTCCTAACGTCGGCACAATCAACATTGCCGCCACCATTGAGGCTGTGGCCAATCCTAAAATTAAGGTAGAGCGACGCATCGCCATTCGCAGCAACGGATCGTAAAGTTGTTTAGACCACCGGGCTAGGAAGGGTTCTGTCGTCTGCATCCGGCTGTGGGGCAGCAGAATGGCACACAATGCAGGGGAGATTACTAGCGATTCCAGGCTGGAGATGACAACCACCACTAGGTAGGCAATGCCCATGGGGGTGAAGATCCGCCCCTCTACCCCAGAGAGGGTGAAAATCGGTGAAAAGACAATAATCCCAATTAACGTCGCTCCAATCAGCGACTCGCGCACCTCCTGAGAACCCTCAAAAATAATCTCTAGTGGTGGCTTGGGATTGGGCGAGAGGCGATTTTCCCGTAAGCGGCGATCGGTATTTTCGCAGTAGACGATCGCATCATCCACTGCTGTCCCGATCGCCACTACCAATCCGCCGAGAGTCATGGTGTTGAGTTCCAGCCCGATCCAAGAACACACTAACAGCGAGAACAGTAGCGTGAGAAAGAAATCCAGCAAACAGACGGTGAGGGTGCGCCAGTTCATCAGAAAGGGAATCAGAATGGCTGCGACAACCAAACTGCCTTCGATCAACGCCGATCGCACATTACCAACTGAGGCATCAATGTAGGCATCTTGCCGGAAAGTGACATTCGCCTTCACATCTTGGGGTAAACCCGGTTTAATTTCCTCCATCGCCTCGATGATGGCTTGCGTGACGGTGGGACTATCTACCAACGGTTGCTTGTTCACCATCACCACCACAGCGCGTTGACGATTCCAACTGGCATCGCCTCGCTGGAGTGCAGCCCCAATCTTCACCTCTGCCACATCCCGCAGTAGAATCGCTTTTCCTTCCTGCACCTTGACGACCGCTTTTTGCAAATCTTCGATCGTCTGGATTTGTCCCTGTCCCTGAATCACTAATTCGCGATCGGGGTCAATCAACAATCCACCGGCGGTTTTGGCATTTGCCTCGTTTGCCGCCTTGACGACTTCCTGAAGGGAAACCTTCAACGCTTGGAGTTTTTCAGGATTCGCAATCACCTGAAACTGCTGCAAATCTCCGCCGTAAACCAGCACTTGCGATACGCCTGGAACTGCCAACAATCGATTGTTGACTTTGCCATCCACCAAACGTCGCACTTCCATGATCGATGTAGTGTCAGACGTGAACGCATATTGAATCACCGTTCCGATGGGGGGAGCTAGGGGCGATATCTGCGGTGTACCAATTCCTTCGGGTAATCGGTCTTGCGCGTCCTGTAATCGCTCTGCCACGAGTTGACGAGCTTGATAGGGGTCAGTTCCCCACTTAAACACCACCCGCAATACAGAAATTCCTACGGCTGAGGAGGTACGGACGACTTCAACTCCAGGTGTCCCGTTGACCGCACTTTCTAGCGGTAAAGTCACCAGCGATTCCACCGCTTCCGGGGCCAGACCGGGTGCTTCTGTCTGTACTTCTACTTGAGGGGGCGCAAAGTTGGGCAAGACATCGAGGGGCATTCGACTTACAGTATGTGTACTCCAGATGGTTAGGGCGATCGCCCCCAACACCACTAACCATCGTTGAGCAATAGACCATTTGGGGATGACGTTTAACATAAAAATGAAATTTGGATAGCATTAGGCAAGCTTTTAGGAGACGGAGTAAAGAGTTTTACTCCGTCGCGATCGACTGTTACCAAAAATCTTGGTTTTTGAATGTCTACTGGCCCTTGCCTTTTAACCCAAAGACGGCGAATCCACCCACCAGTAAAACTCCTGCGCCTGCTACCCACATCAAAGGTGACGATCCTTGAGCAGGCTGCGCTTCTGCTGGCGATGTAGCGGGCGATGCTGGGGTTTCTGCTGGCGATGTAGCGGGCGATGCTTGCGTTTGGGCCTGCGATGTAGCGGGTGATGCCTGCGTTTCTGGCTGCGATGTAGCGGGTGATGCCGTTTCTGCCTGCGGTTTACCTCGCAATGCCTCCGAGTACAAAAACGTTGCCCCCTGCATCACAATCTGATTTCCCGGAAGTAAATTGCCTTCTTTAATTTCCACCACATCTCCAGAGTCGCTACCAATCTGAACTGAGATTGGTTTGTAGGTTGTTCCTTCCTGGATGTAGACGAGCTTTTGCCCATTGGCATCAACTAAGCTGGTGCTGGGAACTTTGACAATACCTCCATCGGTTGTAGGGGCAATTGCCTCTGTCTTAATTCCCAATGCGGTTGCTTTACTGGCATCAACTTTGATCGGCTGCATAATCTTCGCCGCATCGCCACCTGCAAACTCGTTGTCATGCCCAACGTGCGCCAGCACCGGGGCCGAAGCTGTGCACAACACTAATCCCAAAACAAAACTAGATCCGTAACGGACGATCGATAATGAACTTGAATTTAAAGATTTCGATAGCATAAAAATTTCCTCCTCACATTTAGCAAACGGGTGTGATGAAAACAGCCACTCCTCTCAAGAGCAATCTATGCGTTACTTCAGAGTTGTGAACCTTCTCCCGCTAGGATGTCAGGGGGAAATAAAAATTTGATGAAAATTTGAGGCGAAGTCTAAAATTAGAGACCTCTATACAATTGCTCACTAACATGAGGTGAAAAGAGGGCATAGGAAGCGCCCACACCTCACTTCTTTGAGAAATGCTCTATTCCCAAAAGATTACAGCCAGATTATTCCGAAATAAATCTAACAGCAACCGCCGCCGTTATAATGCCAAGTCGAATCCGTAATTAACACCTTATCGGGCATTAATCCCCCCAACTTCCCAGCAGTTTTATCGCACACCGCCGCCGGAACTCCCCGCTGCAAAACGTGACCAGCCCCGTCATCAAACAGCTCTTCATACCCCGTATAAATCGCCGTCTTGCCAGTAAAAATGCAAGCTCCGTCATCGGGTACATCCACTTTGAAAGACACCGAATCTAGGCTTTCTAACAGCAAATCCGCATCCAATTGATAATTGTGTTTGTCCAGCAATCGGTAAGGACGGCGCGCCCGCACTTCGACTTGCCCAAAACCCACGTCTACAAGGTGTTGAACGTATTCTGCGTATGTCAAAGCGCCGGACAAACACAAGGCCCGCAAGCGTTGGTCTTCCTTCAAATGCTGGGGAATGGGGCGAGTTGCGATCGGATCGCTCATCAACAATCTGCCACCCGGTTTTAACACCCGATAAGTCTCTTTTAATGCTTTAGCTAAATCCGCCGGTTCAAAGATATTAAACAAGCAGTTTTGGGCGACAACATCTACAGAAGCATCCGGCACCGGCAACGCAAAAGCATCGCCTTCTATAATTTCCACAAAACTCGGATCAAACCAATCATTTTCGTGGGCGGCAATTTGTAAGTTTCGTGCAGCCGCATCTCGCATTGCTGGAACCGGATCGACGGCAATAACTGCTCCTTTGTGTCTAGAAAAATATGCAAATTGTAGTGCTTCCAAGCCGCCGCCGACGCCTACATAAAGCACGAAGGGATTGCCGACGAGTTCGGCGGCGTGAACGGTTGTGCCACAGCCGTAATTCATTTCTTGCATTTGTTCGGGAATTTTTAATCCTGGCAATTGCAAGGGGCTGCTTTGGACGCAGCAAAGTCCGATTTGGGGTGTTTCGGCAACATCGCTGTAGAATTTGGCTGCTGTTTCGAGGTAGGTCATTTTTTAGTGTCCTAATTTTTGATTTTTGACCGCAGATGGATCACGGGCGGGACGCCATGCCACGAAGCCCAGAAAGATTTTGTTAGGTGGCAAATTCGACTGGAACACGGGCGGGACGCCCATGCCACGAAGCCCAGGAAGTTTTTGTTAGGTGGCAAATTCGACTTTTTGTTCGGATTTGGGCGGATTTTCGGGTTCGGAAACAGTTGTTTCGGGAGGGGCTAATTCGCTGGTTGGCTGGCTAGGAGTTTCAGCGGCAACTGGTGGCGTTGGCGGTACAAGATTGGGAGATTGTTCTGGTATCGCGGGAGCGACTATTTTTGGTACTGGAGCTTTTCCTGTTATTTCTGGCAGGGTTGGTGGCTCTGAAAAATTAGCAGGTTGCGGTTCTTCACGCAAGAAGTTGCGGAACCGATTGTAGTATCCTTTATATTCCTGTTTTTTTGTTTGGGGAGATGCTGTTGGGGTCGGTTCTATTACTTGAACTGGTGCAACAACTTTCGGGATTTCTAACTGTGGAGTTGCTGCCGGTGTCGGTTCTATTATTTGAACTGGTTCTACAATTTTCGGCGTTTCGAGTTGGGGGGTTGCTGTCGGTGTCGGTTCTATTACTTGAATTGGTTCTACAATTTTTGGCGCTTCGAGTTGGGGGGTTGCTGTCGGTGTCGGTTCTATTACTTGAACGGGAGCAACTTCGGGAGCGACTGTTGGCTCTAAACTCGGTTGGATAACAGGGGTTTCTTGAACCGCTGGTGAGGGTTGGACAACTGGTGTTTTTTCTACTTCAGGTGTCGGTTTTGCTTCGGGGGTTGGGGTTGGTGTGGGAGCGGGGGCTTGGTAGGTACGATCGACTATACCGCGAGTTTCTGCTGTTGTTAGTTCGCCCCGCACTAATTTTGAAAGAGTGTCTTGACCGAGCGGTTGGTAATTTATCAGTCTGACTGTATTATTAAAGGCGTTTTTGACGATATTTCCCCGCTCGTCAATTAATTCTAGCTGTACCCAGTTTTTGCCTGGTTTGAATCCTTTAAGATATATAGGTTGCCACTGGTCGATCGCAAAGCTTTGGCCGTTGACTGTGGCTCGAATTTTCCAATCGAGTATTTCATCTTGGGAATTTTCTTGCGCCACTTCGTGCAGGGGGGCATTTGTCAAGTAAAAGTCGAGCAGGATGGGCTCGGCCCCGTAGCTGCCCTGCGGGCTGTTGTACGTTAATAGGGGCAATGTTCGATCGGGATTATTATTGTCTGTTTTGGTAAAAACGTGAAAGGTGGTTTGAGCTGCGGCACCTTCGTTTTTAAAGCTTTCTTCCCAAGGGCGAGCGGCAAACACTTGCAGGGTATGGGTTCCGGGTTCTAAATTCGACAGCGTTAAAGGTTGGTTGATGTCGTAAACTGCTGCATAAGGTTGGTTGTCTAATAAAACTTGCAGATGGGGGCCCAAACCCAAGTTTGCATCTTTGAAAATGGGCAAGTCCTTCACTTGGAACTCAACAGATACATTTATATCCTGAAGCACTTCGTCAGGTTTTGGATTCAAAATACTAATTTGAGGCTGGTAGATTTCTAGAGCCTGACGCAGTTGTTGAATGGCTTCTGGGGGAGAAACCTCTGAGATTCTGTTTACTGGGGCGGTAGCTGAGCCGCTCTTGTTCCCTGGTTTGGGCAATTCGGGATTGCCCGCGCCACAACTTGCTAAACCCAACATTAATATTGCTGCTGCCAACAATGCCAGCAGCCTGCCCGCAACCGTTCTGTGCCAATTGATCCCAATCACGCAACCATACTCCTAGAAGCCTTCTCATAGGGAACTATAGCCCAAAAATGAATTTAGTATTGGGGAATTGCCGGCTTTGGAATTCCCAAGCCGCGTAGGAACCCGGATTGAGGCAGCAGCGGGCCACCCATCGTCTCCTACTCTTAATTGCTGCAGCCTTTTTCCCAAACATATATCTACAAATGAGTATTCCTAAATTACCTTATCTTTGAGTTTTGTAAAGTTAATGGCAGTACCCCTTGACTTTTTAGAGCGACTGTGGGATTTAAAGGCGTTATTACATCAAGAATAGAGGCTTTTTTAAGTATTGTTAACAAGCGATTAATACTCCTCTAGCAAGCTTATAATTCATAAAACTCCCTCAAAAGGAGCAGCCGTATTAAGTCTGAATCAAGGACGCGATCGGTGGCTCCAGATAGCGAGAAGAGTTGGCAGTACCCAGTCACATTGTTAGCGACACTGGGAAACTGGCTTCTTCAGAGAAGCAAAATGCTTGGGGAGACGATGCACCTGCGTCTAGCTCTGCAAAGAGTAAAGTGCAGTGAAGTGTCGGCTTTTTCGAGAATCCCCCGCCTAATCAAGCGTGGGGAGTGTCCGGTACAGTGTTCAGTTCTCGTTCCTTGTCTTACCGAGAGGAGAGTCTTCATGACCATTAGTCCTCCAGAGCGAGAGGTAAAAGCTAGGGTAGTAGTCGATAAAAATCCGGTTCCAACTTCTTTCGAGAAGTGGTCAAAACCCGGTCATTTTGATCGCACTCTAGCTAAGGGGCCAAAAACCACCACTTGGATTTGGAACCTCCACGCTAACGCTCACGACTTTGACAGTCATACAAGTGACTTAGAAGACGTTTCGCGCAAAATCTTTAGCGCTCACTTCGGCCACTTGGCAGTAATCTTCGTATGGTTGAGCGGCGCATATTTCCACGGCGCTAAATTTTCCAACTACGAAGCTTGGCTGACAAATCCTACAGCCATCAAGCCCAGCGCTCAAGTGGTCTGGCCGATTTTTGGTCAAGAAATTTTAAATGCAGATGTAGGCGGCGGCTTTCACGGGATTCAGATCACCTCTGGTCTATTCCAATTGTGGCGCGCCAACGGCATCACTAACTCATACCAGCTATATTGCACTGCGATCGGCGCCCTGGTAATGGCAGCTTTGATGCTGTTTGCCGGTTGGTTCCACTATCACGTCCGCGCTCCGAAACTGGAATGGTTCCAGAACGTGGAATCGATGATGAACCACCACTTGGCAGTTTTGTTAGGCTGCGGGTGCTTGGGCTTCGCAGGACAACAAATTCACGTGGCTCTGCCGATCAATGCTTGCATGGACGCGATCGATGCAGGTGCACCGCTGACAGTCGGCGGTAAGCTGATCAAAACAGTTGCCGACATCCCCCTGCCGCACGAGTGGATTTTGACACCGGGCTTGATGGCTGACATCTACCCGAGTTTCGCTAAAGGTTTAACCCCCTTCTTCACCCTCAACTGGGGCGCATATACAGACTTCCTGACCTTCAAAGGCGGTCTGAACCCCACCACAGGCGGTTTGTGGCTGACTGATACAGCACACCACCACTTAGCTTTGGCAGTGCTATTCATCGTCGCTGGTCATATGTACCGGACGAACTGGGGCATCGGCCACAGCATGAAAGAAATCCTAGAGAACCACAAAGGCCCCTTCACTGGTGAAGGTCACAAAGGTCTCTACGAAATCCTGACTAATTCTTGGCACGCGCAACTGTCGATTAACTTGGCACTGATGGGCTCTTTGAGCATCATCGTCGCCCAACATATGTACGCGATGCCTCCGTATCCGTACATCGCGACCGACTACCCGACTCAGCTATCCCTGTTCACCCACCACATGTGGATTGGCGGATTCCTGATTGTTGGAGCAGCCGCTCACGGAGCAATCTTCATGGTTCGGGATTACGATCCCGCTGGAAATGTCAACAACTTGTTGGATCGCGTGATCCGTCATAGAGATGCGATTATTTCCCACCTGAACTGGGTTTGTATATTCTTGGGCTTCCACAGCTTCGGTTTGTACGTTCACAACGACACAATGCGGGCTTTCGGTCGTCCTCAAGATTTGTTCTCGGATACCGGGATTCAGTTGCGTCCGATATTTGCCCAGTGGGTGCAAAACATCCACGCCTTGGCTCCGGGCACAACAGCGCCTAATGCTACGGAAATCGTTAGCCACGCTTTTGGCGGCGGTGCAGTAGTAGTCGCCGGCAAAGTAGCGATGATGCCGATCGAGTTGGGTACGGCGGATTTCATGATCCACCACATCCACGCTTTCACCATTCACGTTACAGTCCTGATTCTTTTGAAAGGCGTGTTGTTTGCACGCAGTTCTCGCTTGGTTCCTGACAAAGGCAACTTGGGCTTCCGGTTCCCTTGCGACGGCCCCGGCCGTGGCGGCACCTGCCAAGTTTCTGGTTGGGATCACGTGTTCCTAGGCTTGTTCTGGATGTACAACTGCATCTCGATCGTGATTTTCCACTTTAGCTGGAAAATGCAGTCGGACGTATGGGGAACAGTATCGCCAGACGGCACAATTTCTCACATTACCGGTGGCAACTTCGCACAAAGTGCGATCACGATTAACGGCTGGCTGCGGGACTTCCTTTGGGCGCAAGCTTCTCAGGTGATTCAGTCCTACGGTTCGGCACTGTCGGCCTACGGTCTGATGTTCCTAGCTGGACACTTCGTCTTTGCCTTCAGCTTGATGTTCCTGTTCAGCGGCCGCGGCTACTGGCAAGAACTGATTGAGTCGATTGTTTGGGCTCACAACAAGCTCAAGGTAGCTCCGTCGATTCAGCCTCGCGCTCTGAGCATTATTCAGGGTCGGGCTGTGGGTGTAGCTCACTACCTCCTAGGAGGAATTGTCACTACGTGGGCATTTTTCCTAGCGCGAATCATTTCGGTAGGGTAAACTACCCCTAGGTTTTGGATTCTCGATTTGGGAGGAATCTCAAATCGAGAATCCAAACTCCGAACCGAATCCCTTCAATTTTGTTCAGGATTCAGGATTAATCAAGGCTTATGGCAACGAAATTTCCAAAATTTAGCCAAGACCTTGCCCAAGACCCGACCACACGGCGGATCTGGTACGGGATTGCCACAGCACACGACTTTGAAAGCCACGATGGCATGACCGAAGAAAATCTTTACCAAAAGATTTTTGCTTCTCACTTCGGCCACGTAGCAATCATTTTCTTGTGGACATCGGGCAGCCTGTTCCACGTAGCATGGCAAGGTAACTTTGAACAGTGGATTAAAGACCCTCTAAACGTCCGCCCGATCGCTCACGCGATTTGGGACCCGCAATTCGGCGCTCCTGCAGTAGAAGCTTTCACTCAAGGGGGCGCTTCTAACCCGGTGGATATCTCTTACTCCGGTGTCTACCATTGGTGGTTCACCCAAGGGATTCGGACAAACGCCGACCTGTATCAAGGAGCTATCTTCTTGTTACTGCTGGCCGCTGTATTCCTGTTCGCAGGTTGGTTGCACCTCCAACCCAAGTACCGCCCCAGCTTGTCTTGGTTCAAAAATGCTGAATCTCGCCTCAACCACCACTTGGCTGGTTTGTTCGGTGTCAGCTCTTTGGCTTGGACTGGTCACATGGTTCACGTTGCTATCCCCGAATCTCGCGGACAGCACGTAGGTTGGGAAAACTTCTTGTCCACCCCGCCTCACCCGGCTGGTTTGGCTCCGTTCTTCAGTGGTAACTGGGGCGTATACGCCGAGAATCCAGATGCAGCGAACCATGTCTTCGGTACTTCCGAAGGCGCGGGAACCGCAATTCTGACTTTCTTGGGTGGCTTCCACCCTCAAACAGAATCCCTGTGGCTGACAGACATCGCTCACCACCACTTGGCGATCGCAGTTCTGTTTATCGTTGCCGGTCATATGTACCGGACTAACTTCGGTATCGGTCACAGCATCAAAGAGATGTTGGATTCTAAGGCTGGTTTGGTCGGCGGCAAGAGTGAAGGGCAGTTCAACTTGCCTCACCAAGGCTTGTATGAAACCTACAACAACTCGCTGCACTTCCAACTGGCATTTCACCTCGCTGCTTTGGGCGTAATTACCTCCTTGGTAGCACAGCATATGTACGCGATGCCTCCCTACGCTTTTATAGGTAAGGACTTCACGACTCAGGCTGCGCTTTACACCCACCACCAGTACATTGCTGGATTCATCATGGTCGGCGCTTTCGCCCACGGAGCTATCTTCTTGGTGCGGGACTACGATCCTGAAGCAAACAAAGGCAACGTGCTCGATCGCGTGTTGCAGCACAAAGAAGCGATTATCTCTCACTTGAGCTGGGTGTCGCTGTTCTTGGGCTTCCACACTCTCGGCTTGTACGTTCACAATGACGTTGTAGTTGCTTTCGGAACTCCTGAAAAGCAAATCTTGATTGAACCAGTGTTCGCACAGTTCATCCAAGCTGCTCACGGCAAAGCTCTCTACGGCATGGACGTGCTGTTGTCTAACCCTGACAGCATTGCTTCTACCGCTTGGCCCAACTACGGCAACGTATGGCTCCCAGGCTGGTTGGATGCGATTAACAGCGGTACTAATTCTCTGTTCTTGGCGATCGGACCTGGCGATTTCTTGGTTCACCACGCGATCGCACTAGGCTTGCACACCACCACCTTGATCTTGGTCAAGGGCGCTCTGGATGCACGCGGTTCTAAGCTGATGCCGGACAAAAAAGACTTCGGTTATGCTTTCCCTTGCGACGGCCCCGGCCGTGGCGGTACTTGCGACATCTCTGCTTGGGACGCGATGTACCTGTCTGTATTCTGGATGTTGAACACCCTAGCTTGGGTAACGTTCTACTGGCACTGGAAGCACCTGGGCATCTGGCAAGGTAACGTGGCTCAGTTCAATGAGTCTTCTACCTACCTGATGGGCTGGTTCCGCGATTACCTCTGGCTGTATTCTTCTCAGTTGATCAACGGTTACAACCCGTATGGTACTAACAACTTGTCAGTCTGGGCTTGGATGTTCTTATTCGGACACCTTGTTTGGGCAACTGGTTTCATGTTCCTGATCTCTTGGAGAGGTTACTGGCAAGAGTTGATCGAGACTTTGGTTTGGGCTCACGAGCGCACTCCTTTGGCTAACTTGGTTCGCTGGAAAGACAAGCCTGTTGCTTTGTCGATCGTCCAAGGTCGTTTGGTTGGCTTAGTTCACTTTACTGTGGGCAACGTCCTCACTTACGCGGCCTTTGTAATTGCCTCGACGGCCGGGAAATTCGGGTAACTCTGAACTCTGGTTTTGTAGGTAATTAAATCAAATCCCCTGCCTTCTGGCGGGGGATTTTTTTGTATATTTTGCTTAACTGAAGCTGTTAATCAGGAATCTGAGGGCGATCGAGTTTTTCCAAAACCCTTTATGTCAAAGCTGTTTGCGATAATTGAAGCCTACAGAGAAATGTATAGTGCGAGCCTAGTAAAATGAGTAGTTAGGTTCCCAAGTTTCGGGGATAAGTGGTTTATCGAGAGGACTGGGTTGTGAATACAATTATTGACACACAAGTGCTTTCATATCGTTTTAAGGAGATTGAGAACGATGTCCACGACGGAAGCCGAGCTATTTCATCAATTACAGCTAATGAATTTTTACTGGCTCAGCCCCGAGACTCAAAGCAACCTGACTACTACATTCTTCATCCAGCTAGATACTCGGTACTAAATTCAGGAGAACGTGATTTTGGTATTTCCGAGCATTTTGGAAATCCTAAATGGGCCAAGGGAGGTGCTTGTCGGACAGACCAAGTGATTATCGACTTTGGCAGTCAGTTCTCTGCATATCGTGAGTTTGGAAACGAAGCAATTGCTGAGGTTATTAACAAAAAAAAGTATGGCGTATATGAACTCAGTGTTTCTCATTTATCTAAACAAAAGCAGAAGTACCTAAAAAAACGGTTGAAATACATTTTGGATAATAATTATCGTTGTTACTCTCTAACTAGAGCGACAATAGAAAATGGGTTGACTCTGTTTTCAGAGTTTGCTGCTCAACATAACTGCAAAAGCAATATTCGTAACACTATCAATGACATCTTAATACTGGCTACTGCTGTGGACAGAAAAAATAAATTTATAACATATGATAATGTGCTAAATCGTTTTGCTGCTGAGTATTATGAGGCGCCAGCTCACCAAAACGAAGATGAATTGATAATCGATTTTTCCGAGGAGACAACTGAAAGTAGAAAAAGTAAGGAAAGTAAAGGATATGTCAATAGGGGTTGGAGTTACTCGGTTCGTAATAACCGAGAGGTACAGGGAACCTAACCACCCGCTTGTACCCAACCGCATTAAGATTGTCTATTGGAAGCAAGAAGGTATCTGTGGTGGGTAAAGCGAAAGCTTATGACATGGTTCTTACAACTATAGTAGCTGTAAGAGCGATCGCCCCGAACCTCACTTCACCAAAAGCCCGATCGCCCTCATCCCCTCAAATCTCGCCATTAACCTGCATTTGATGCACCTGATCAGCCAACTCTTGCAAGCGCTTTTCGTCCAACTCATCGATCGCCAGCATCCCGACATAGATGATTTCCTTCAGCGTTAGCCTGGTTGCTAGCGCCTTTTTCTGCACAAGTTCCTTAATTATGGGGCTGACTCCAATGGCGGTACTGGCTCTAGTCACAAAACTAACCGGAGATTAACAACTTTGACTAAATCTTAGCACCTTTAAGCTGAGCTTTTAGCTGCGATGCAAACTGCTTAAGCGCGTCTTGACAAGACGAAACACACGGGTTTATAGTGGAAATGTGGAAAGGCCGATCGACCTTTTCCCCTCAAATCTCGCCATTGACCTGCATCTGATGCACCTTGTCAGCCAATTCTTGGCGGCTTTCCTTATCGAGTGCATCAATTGCCAGCATTCCCAAGTACACGACTTCCTTCTGAGTTAGTCGGGTCGCTTGGGCTTGTTTTTGAATGACTTCCTTGATCACGGAACTGACCGCGATCGCAGTATTAGTTTTAGCCACGAAGAATAATCAACTATTAATAACAACTTTCCTTGATGTTACCATCCTCAGTCCGATTAAGTACAATAATGTTTGAGTAAGTACAGTTAATCATGCTATAGTGGAAAAAATAAAAAAAAGCGATCGCCCCCGGTGTAGACAACTTAAGGCCGATCGACCTATTCCTCAATAATCTCCACCAAGTCCTCAATCATCACATCAAATGCCCGCGCTAACTTGTACAGGGCGGTAAAGTCAACCATTGATATTTCTGAACGACGAGCATAGCTGGTTATGGTGCTGTAGATCACGCCCGATCGCTCAGCCACCTCCTTGAATGTCCAGCCCCTCTCGGCCGCTAACTCTCGCACTTTAACTCTGACTAAACCCATGCTTGACAAATAATGCAGTTGCGTTTTAAGATAATTGCATCTGAAAAAGCGATCGCCCCCGGTCTAGACAACTTAAGGCCGATCGACCTACTCCTCCAAAACCTCAACCAAATCCTCAATCATCACATCAAAAGTCCGAGCTAACTTCCGCAGGCAAGTAAAGTCAACCATTGCCATTTCAGGACGACGAGCATAGCTTCTGACAGTGCTATAAATTACCCCGGAACGATCGGATACTTCCTTAAGCGTCCAGCCCTTCTCCGCCGCTAGTTCCCGAATTTTTAGCCTGACTAAACCCATGCTTGACAGTTGATGCAATTGCGTCGTACAATTTTATATGTAAAGAGCGATCGCCCTCCGGCCTGGAAAACTAAAGGGCGATCGTCTGTAAAACCTAATCTGGACAGATTATTTCTTTCTATCAAAAAGTGCATTTGCCTTATCCAGAAGTCTACTAACCATATCCAGAGGTGTACTAGCCATGATATCAGAAACTCCGGCAAAATCGCGGACGATCACAGAATCCAAAATAATTCACAAATCTCCCATCCTGCATCCGCTGGCGAGATTCGTTACCGAAGAAACAGTCGCACTCCTGTTCAATATCTCAACAAACGACATTTACCGCATTGAATGCTGTCGCTACATGGTTTACGTGCACGCCAAAGGCATCAGCCGCTTTGTCAGCTACGCCGATTTTCCCCCGATTTTAGCAGTAAAGCCGATCGCACCTCAAGATTTTGGCAGATGGTACAAACGCTGGAAAAGCAAGCTAGCACCAGCATTTTGGACGAAATTCTACACCCACAAGTTCAAAAAAGCTGTTTCCGTTGACAGCTTGCTAGAGTGGGGCCAATTGGTAGCTACTGTTAAATCGGTCATTTCTGGGGCCGCGCTGCAACAGCTACGAGATGTCTATGCCCAAGAAAAACATTTGATGGAGAAATTTTAAAGTGCGATCGCCCCGGCAACCAACTGCGAGAATGGGCCAAGGAAAAATTAAAATAAATGGCTAAGTGAGAAAATGGAGGTAGAAAATGGACAATCACCATGCCTAGAAAAATTCGCGAGTTAAAAGCTCAGATTACCCGTGAGGGCTTTATTTATTTGCCAAAACGCGGAAAAGGCAGCCATGAGAGATGGCAGCATCCTTGGATTGGGAAGACATTAACAATTCCAGGCAAAGACGGAGATGATGTGCCACGCTATGAGAGAGAAGCAGTTGGCAATATTGTTAGCCGAACTCGACGAGTTAAAGGAGGAAGATTCATGAATCGATACAGTATGATCGTCCAATGGTCTGATGAGGATCAACTTTTCCTCGTGACGATTCCAGAGTTTGCCGAGCGCGTTGTCATGCCCTGTACCCACGGCAAAACCCGCTCAGAAGCCATCCGACATGGCGAAGAAGTGCTCGAAATGTATCTAGAAGCTTGGCAGGAAGAAGGTGAAGCCATCCCCGCACCTAGCATTCTTCAAATCGCCTAGAACACTTCATCTTCGATTCCCAGCCACCATTCCCCCAGATTCATTAAATCTTTGTGAATGTCGGTAAGTTCTGTCATATACTCTTCAGCAGAAATCTCCGATCGCCTTTCTTGCAATTTTTTCAGCCGCAGTTGCACCAACAGCCAAGGTTTGGAAATCCCATCGGTTGCTTCGATATATTTGGCTAGCTCTTTGCTGTCCATAGTTATTGGTTATTTTTTATATCGGAATGATTAAACCGCAGAGAACGCAGAGAACGCAGAGGAAGAGAAATAGAGATGAATAATTCTGATACCAACTAATCTAATATTATAGGACTTTTGAAACGGCTTAAAAAGCTCTGATTTTTCCCAGTCGGTTTCAACCGACTTGAGCTTTGAGCCAGGGGTTTCAACCCCTGGCGGACTAACGGATTGGCGGACTTGGAAGCTAAGATGTCTCCCGCAAACATCTTTTACCTATAATCCGAAGTCTGAATATTCTTGAGCTTCGCCGCATATTTCATGCCGTATTCCGGGCGACAGAAGCGATCGATCTGAGACTCAAAGAAAGCCCGATTTGCCTTCAAATGCTTTGGATTCGGGTCATCTAAAGGATACAAAAGAGCAGTCCGTAACGCTTGAATCACCGCCGAAGTTACGCAGTACATCGATCGCTGAAATGTCACCCCAATTTGATTGAGGATATCATCTTCGCCACGACAGCGCTGTTTGTAGAAATCCATCAAATAAGGCGGCAGGAAATGCAGCATATCTTGTGCTAGCAAAGTCGGCGGAATCCCGGCCGTACCTACCGGGAATTTGTCTGCATACAATACTCCGTAGTGGAAGTCTTTTTGATCGTCAGGAACTTCCTTAGCTTGAGCGTTGTAAGATTTGGTGCCTCGGAACGGCGAAGTGCGATAAAATACAGCTTCCACGTAAGGTAACGCTGCTTCGTAAAGCCAAGTGAAACCCTTAGATTTCGGGATGATTTCGTAGGTTTCGCCGTCGATTTGAACGTGGTGGTAAATCGGACGACCGGCGATCGCAAATATGCCATTTACTAGGAAATCCATCGCCTGCGGGACTGTGGTAATTTTCCCTTCGTCGTACAAGTCGGAAACCTCAAAAAACACCGGCGCCATGACTTCCCAGAATAAACCGAGATTGCTGTAATAAGACATTTGGCGGCACTGTTCTAAAAACATTTCTGGAAATGCTTTGTGCAGTCCCAGCATGAACGGGTCTTTTTTGAAGTAAGCTTTAATTGCGCGATCGGCATTAGCTTTATATTCGTCACTGTCCAAATAAGGATCGAATTGATTGGTTGGGACGTACAAGCCCCGGTGCCAAAGCATTGACCTCATGCACTCTTCTGCAAATTCCATGTTAATGCGATCGTGCCACAAATGATGGAACAGCCGCGGGAGTTTACCAGTTTCACCCTTCTCCATGAACTCCAAAAGTTCTGGGTGAACACTTCCAGTACCGCGCCAAATCCGCAAATCTGCACCGTCGCCTGCATAGTGATTTTGTAAATCTAAATACTCTTGCGGTAAAAAGTATTTAAAGAAAGGAAGCGGGTGTAAAAATACTCGTTCGGCGATGTAAAGCAAATCCCGCCAGTAAAAGTCCATCGGCACCGCGTAAGCTTTCCAGATAGCGATGATTTGCATCAGATTTTCCGGCGTATCTGGAATCATAGCGCCCCCCGCTTCCAGTCTGTGAATTATTTCGGCAAATTCGTGTTTTGAAGGGGGTAGTTTAGTTGCTGGTTTATTAGGGGTTTGTACCATTGTTTCTTCCTTTGTTTGACTGAATTTTACTATTTATAAATTGCTCTATTCGGGAATTAGGTTATCCCAAATCTCATGCTTTTCGGAAAGATAGCGCTGCTTTTTACAGTTATTTTTCCTCTTTTCCAGCCCAAGGAGGCGGGCCTTGTGGAGAGCGGATGTTGATAATTGATCCGTTCGACAGAGTTATCGAAAAAGCATCAAATTCGCCGTCATCCATTTCGCCAACAACGGTAATTGTTTCCCCTTCTGATAGATTAATATTGCGCCACCTGCGCGGGCCGGCATCGACTTTAACTTGACCGCTGCCGTCATTTAAAATCCACTCATTTTCATCAGCTTCTCCAAAACCAACTACTCGGCCAGAGATGGTAATTCCTGTTTTCGATGCTGGCAAATCGCGAATGCGAGTTATAGCTTGTGCAAAAGCAGAAGTTGCCACTACTAAAAGAAGGGTTGTAACTGCGGATACACTGAAAAGTTTTTTCGGTTTCATGAGCGCTCATATCCTGGTATTTATCTGGAGGCTCTGCGTCCAAAATCTTTCATTAAAATTGGATACAGAGCCTAGTAACGAGTAGATATTTGTGAGGCAGCATAGTCGGACACAAGGCAAGTGCCGACCCTATTTTAATCGCTGAGCTATCTCAGTCTGCGGAGACAGACTTCGTTTGTGTAAAGGCGATTTCAATCGCTGATTTTTTCCAAGGATAGCTAATAGCAACTTGGGTATTCCTGTCAGCCGGCAGAGTAGCAACGATCGCATTTGTAGTCGATTCGCTCCACTTGAGCAGCCAAGCAGGTTGAATTCCCAA
This sequence comes from Microcoleus sp. SVA1B4, assembly GCF_036700545.1. NCBI lineage: Bacteria > Bacillati > Cyanobacteriota > Cyanophyceae > Oscillatoriales > Microcoleaceae > Microcoleus > Microcoleus sp. SVA1B4. The sequence continues at coordinate 110,176 of NZ_JAUBPB010000011.1, read as the reverse complement.
CACGAAAATGATGCCCGCCAAAACCAGCGCCGGCATATTTTCAGCAAACGTAACTGGAGGGTAGTAAGCCGTGGCATTGTCCAACTTCCCAAAACAGGTGCGGTTGAGCAGAATCACAAAGTAAACGGCTGTTAAACCCGAAGCTAAAATGCAGATTAAAGTGGGAATTGGAAAGATAGAGAAACTGCCTTGAAATACTAAAAATTCGGCAATAAAACCCACCAAACCGGGAATGCCGGCGCTTGCCATGCCGCCCAAAACTAACAGGGAACTAGCCGTGGGTAAACCCCGCATCGGATTCATCAAACCGTTGAGCACGTCCAAATCTCGCGTGCCGACTTTGCTTTCGATGATGCCTACTAAATAAAATAGCAAAGCTAAAATTAAGCCGTGGCTTACCATTTGCCCGACTGCACCGATTAATGCCAGCTTCGTACCCGCAGCGCAGGCAACGAGGATGTAGCCCATATGCCCGATCGAACTATAGGCTACCATGCGCTTGATGTCTTTTTGGGCGATCGCGCTCAAAGCACCGTACATCACGCTCACAGTCCCGATAATCGCTAAACCGGGAGCTATAATCGACCAAGTTTCGGGAAACATCTGCAAGCCAAACCGCACTAAACCGTAAGTTCCCAACTTCGCCAGAATCCCTCCCAGCAAAATTGCTGTTGCTGGCGAAGCTTCCACGTAAGCATCCGGCAGCCAAGTGTGCAGCGGCACCAAGGGAATTTTAATTCCCAACCCAATTAGCAAAATTGTTAGCAGGATTAACTGCACATTTATCGGCAATTCTTGAGTGGTAATCGCACTGTAATCGAAATTTAAAGAACCGCTCAGCCAAGCCACACCCAAAAATGCTGCTAGCACTAAAAGTCCCGAAACTGCCGTGTAGATCAAAAACTTCATGGCAGCGTATTCCCGCTGCTTTCCGCCCCAAATCGCAATCAACAGATAAAAAGGAATTAATTCTACTTCGTAAAACAGTACAAACAGCAGCAAATTTTGAGACATCAAAGCTCCAGCAATACCAGCATTAATCAGCAAAATCAAAGCGTAGTAAAGCTGGGGGCGCTCCATCTTTTCGCCAGTGCCGTAAATGACTAATAGTGTCAGCAAAGCACTTAAAACCAGCAGCGGCAAGGACAAGCCGTCAATGCCCAAATTGTAGCTCAAACCTAATTGTGGAATCCAAGGCAAATATTCTTGAAATTGCAGTCCAGAATTTGCTGGATCGAATTGAGTCAACAGCCAGATATTCAAAAGGAAAATAGCTGCTGCAAAAGCCGAGGCTATTGAACGCAGCCGCATCCCATTGATATTTCCGGGCAGGAAACCGACGACCGCAGCGCCCAACGCGGGCAACCAGAGCAAGGCACTAAGCATAATGTGTGAAGAGTGAAGAGTAAAGAATCTATTTTGCAGGTCCTTGTATTTTCTTTGATAATTTGAGACTTTATAGCAAATCCGGCTTCAAGATTCCCCTTACTCTTAGTCCGCGCACCATCCGGACTTTGTTTGTGTAGAGGCGATTTCAATCGCCGAGAGTTCGAGGGATACTGAAGCTGGACTTGATATTAGATGTTAAACTCTCAAATTACCAATCCCAAATTCCCTCACGACTCAGAAAGAAGACTGACTGTCCCCGTGTCTAAATCGTAATATCCACCAACAACTTTCAGTTTATTCTCTTCAATTAATTTAGAGATAACTGGAGAGGCTATCAATTTGTTAGCTTGCAGCCTAACATTCGCTTTGCAGGCATTTTCTAGTCGGTCGCCCGCTTGGTCTTTCGAGCTTTCTGCAGCCGGCTTAATGGCGTCTAGCAAACTGGCAATTTGACCGGGAACTTGAGCTCCTTTGATGGTTGCGTCTACCGCACCGCACCTTTCATGGCCGATTACCACAAGCACTTTTGCTCCCAATACCAGCGTGCCAAATTCCAGGCTGCCAATTTCTTCTGGGGTAGCAACATTTCCGGCCACGCGACAGACAAATAAATCTCCCAACCCTTGATCGAAGATAATTTCCGAAGGAAAGCGGGAATCTGCACAGCCGAGAATAGCAGCAAAAGGTTTTTGAGATTTGGCAACTTCGGTGAGGCGCCCAAAGTTTTGGTTGGGACTTTGGCGTTTTTTGTCAACAAACCGTTTGTTCCCGTCCATTAACTTTTGCAGAGCTGCATCGGGCGTCAAGTCATTTTGAGCAATTGCCGGTTCGGGTGCAGCCAAATCAGCGCCTGCTCCTGCTGCGAGTATTCCTGTACCAATGGCTCCTGCGACAAATTTGAGTGAATTGCGCCGGGAAAGATTGAATTGTCTGTTGTTTGAGTTCATTTAGGCTGCCTTATTTGAACGAGTGGGAAATCATTGTTCAAGACTTCAGGTTTTTAAGATTTTAGATTAAAACAGTCACCTAAAATCTTCAATTTTATATCTCTTTACCCGCCTACAATCAGCGACAAGCGAGCTAGCAAAGGCCAGCTTATGAGTAGTCCCAAAACTGCCACGCCGAACAGAATTGTCAGGGCGTAAAACTGAGTTTGACCGTTAACGTTGTACTTGAGGCTTTGGCCGCCGAAAACCGTTGCAAAACCGATTAAGTTCGCGAATCCGTCAACAATATTGCGATCGAACCAGGAGATGATTTGAGCAACTAAACCGACTGCAAATATCACAGTCACCCGGTAAAGTTTGGCAGTGTAAAAGTCGTAAGCAAAAAAGTCTTGCAAAGCTTCAGAACCAATTCGTACTGGTTTTTCCCATTTGTCGTTCATGTAAACAAATGCTCCGGCACCGATGCCGATCGCCGTTGACAAAACTAGCAATCCAGTTGCGGTATAATTCAAACTTGCCCCCGGCACTAAATGCCACGCTGCCAGCAAGTGCGGAACGTGCAAAGTAAAGCCCATTAAAACAGTCATCGGCAAGATAAAAGGCCAGTGAACTTCCGGCGAGCGTTCGGTCATTTGCTTTGGTTTGCCGCCAAAAACTAAACCGAAGACGCGCACCAAGCCAAAAGCAGTGACGCCGTTTACAAACAGCACTATTCCTAACAAGAAAGGATGAGTTTGCCAAAGCCCGGATGTGAAGTCTTCTAAAGCCCAGAAGCAGCCCAAGGGCGGCAGTCCCACCAATCCAGCGCTACCGACAATAAACGATATTGCCGATATCGGCCGCTTTCCCCACAAACCGCCGAGAGAGCGGACATCCTGAGTGATACTGTTCCAAACTACCGAACCGATGCTCATCACCAGCAAACCCATTGCCAAGCTGTAGGCAAATATTAATGTCAGGGCTGTCTGGGCTTGTCCGGTGCCGACGGCGATAAATACTAAGCCCATGTAAGAGCTGACTATATAGGAAAGCGTGCGCTTGATGTCAATTTGGGCGATCGCAATTAATGAAGCACCAACCGCCGTCGCAGCGCCTACAATAATAGTTGTCTTCAGTCCGATCGGCGACAAAGCAATCACCGGCTGCAACTTAATCAATATCCAAGCACCAGTTTCGACAACTACGGTGTTCCGCAAAATCGTCGCTGGCAGCGGGCCTTCCATCGCCTCATCCAGCCACAGGTGCAAGGGAAACTGGGCGCATTTGCCCATCGGGCCGGCAATCAAGGCTAAGCTCAACAGCGTCGCTACAGTGGGGTCAAGCTTTGCAGTCTGAGCCCAAACAGCCAACTCGTCAAAATTCCAAGTTCCAGCCAGCGGCAGAATGGCGACTACTCCCATCAGCAAGAATAAGTCACCCACCCGCTTTGTTAAGAAAGCGTCGCGGGCTCCTGTCACCACCAAAGACTGATTGAACCACAGCCCGACTAGCAGGTAAGTGCCCAAAGTCAGAACTTCTAAAATCATGTAGCTGAAGAAGAGGGAATTGCACAGTACCAAGCCGCACATCCCCGCTTCAAACAGCCCCATCAGAGAAAAGAACCGAGCCCAGCCCCAGTCCATTTCCATGTAACCGAAAGCATAAATCTGCGCCAGCAAGTTCAGTCCGGTAATCAAAACTGTCGCGCCGACGGTGACAGCAGAGATTTCAACGGGAATGGTTAAGTCTAAACCTGCTACATTCAGCCAGGGAATGAACTGGTGTTGCGCCGGTTGGTTCCAGATAGCTGCGAGGGCGATGACGCCGTGTAGGAAAGCGAACAAGGTTAATATGGCGTTCACATAACCGGATGGTCTTGGCCCGGTGCGGCGGGTAACAGCCGGAAACCACAGCATCGACAGAACTCCGCCGATGAGTGGATAGCAAGGTATAAACCAAACCGTCTGGAGTAAGATTTGAGCCATTGGCATTACCTGTAAAGGTTACAAAAATTTAAAATTCTGAGAATAATTCCGATCGGGCAAACGACAGCACTGAAAACCCAGAAGGCAGAATTAGAGGCTATTTTGGCGTCAGTATTCGAGTTACTCGTTGTTTTGATACTAGGCGGGAAGAATAGACTTATTAATTTTATATTAAGTATTGCGTTAAATTTTCATATTTCTGATTCAGCATACTTATCTATACCGATAACCTCTACTTATAGGTATATAGGGGGGGGATGGTGTACAAACGAATATTTGTCGATCGCACATCTTGCACCATTTTGAGGAACAGGCAAGATGCCTGTTCCACAAAGAATTCAATTTTTTTGTGGGGAGTAGGGGTTGGGCTTCCTGCCTGCCCGTGAAATGCTTATTTAGAACAGGCAAGATGCCTGTTCCACAAAGAATTCAATTTTTTTGTGGGGAGTAGGAGTTGGGCATCCTCCCCGCCCGTGAAATGCTTATGGTCTAAAATATTAAAATCGCTCAATCTGCCAAGCTGCTAAAGGAAGTTTGGCTTGGCGCTGCCCCATCGCCCTTGCCCTAACATTCACTAGACCGATCGGCGTATTAAACAAATCTACCATATCGGCTTGGGCCATCGCACTTTTGGCAGCAGCCACAGGCAATTCTTTTAACAGCCACCTAGCCAGCCGGTAAAAATATTCCCCTGTGGTGAATTCTCGCATCAAATCGACACCGTGGAGTTCGTGCAAATATTTATTAGATTCGCCGTACCGATACCATTGACTTTGCAACTGTTTTATTGTAGAACGGTGGCGGTGTCGGACGATCGCATTTTCGGCAAAATACATTTTATAGGATGTTTGCCGCAAAATCCGCCAGCACAAGTCAGCATCGCCGCCGCTGGTGAGGTAAGGGCGAAATAATCCTATTTGTTGTAAAACTAGCCTCCGTACAGCTAAGTTGGCGGTTTGACCGTAGGGACAAAAAGGGTGAGCGAGAGTATGTTTTTGAGATAAAGTATTTTGGCGATCGGCGTGTTGTTCTAAAATAGTTTTACCGGGCAATGCGAGTATTTCCCCAGCGCTAATTCCTACTTCTAAGTCAACAAATGGCTTAACTAAATTTTCCAGCCAGTCAGATTCCGGGCGACAGTCTGCATCGGTAAATGCAATGATTTCGCCTGTGGATGCGCGAATTCCTTGATTGCGGGCGGCGTAGGAACTTTGAATCTGATTTTCACTGAGGTGGCGAATGGTTATTGGATTGAAATTGCTTCCTCCCCTTACCAAGGGGGGGACTGAGGGGGGGTTAGAGGCTGCTGTTTCGAGGATTGCTGAAGTGCGATCGCGACTGTTATTGTCTACTAACAAATATTCTACACTGTGTGGTGGATAAGTTTGCGATCGCAGGCACTCGATCAACTCCGGCAAATCCATCTCGCCGTTGTAAACAGGCACAACCACCGAAACTTGCGGTAAAAACGTTTTAGTCATTCACAAACAACCGTAAACGATAGCATAACTAATATTGAGTAAGATTAAACGAACCGCGCAGGCGCTAAGGACGCTAAGGAAGATAAATAAGCAAATGTAGTTCTTACTTTGTCCTATAAGCGTCTTCGCCGTTCTTCAAATAATTAAAAAGCGTTATTAAGTTCCATTGCATTAACTGGGGATATCAATTCTCAAAATTATAACTTCGGAGCCTTAAACAGGCAAGATGCCTGTTCCACAACTGCATTCAGTCCTTGTGGAACAGGCATCTTGCCTGTTTCTTTGAAATAGTAGTAAATATCTCTTACATCCCCTGTACAATCCGTCACGCAATCCCTTCTCAACTGTTCCCCGTCAACATCAAAACCATTAACACTAACGCCACGTTAGTTATATAAAAAATGCCAACAACCTGAGTTTCTAACCAGCCGCACAACTCTAAATGATGGTGCAGTGGAGCCATTCTTAACAGACGCTTGCCGATTCCATCCGGCCCTTTTGTAGCTTTGTAATAACCTACTTGAGCAATTACTGACAGCGTTTCAATAAAGAAAATCCCGCTGATAATTAATAATATCCAAAGGCTATTTGTTAATAAAGCTACCGCACCCAACGCACCGCCCAAAGCTAAAGCACCTGTATCGCCCATAAACACCTTGGCTGGATTGCGGTTGTGTGCTAAGAAACCGAAACAACTGCCGCTGATGCAAGCGCAAAATATCATTAATTCTGGCGAAGTTGAGGCTACAGATGCGCCCAATCCCAAAAGTGCGATCGCCCCCAAACCTCCCATCAACCCGTCAACACCATCGGTAAGATTAGTAGCATTGCTTTCGGCAACTAGCACAAAACCAGCCAGCGGCCAGAACAGCAAACCTAATGGCAATACCCAACCGAAAGGCAAAGCAACATTCGTAGAAATTGCAGGTTGATGAAACATCAGCCACAGACAAAATAGAGCAGCAAAACTTATTTGCAAAGCCAATTTCATCCGAGGTGAAATACCTTTGTTCGACTTGCGTCGCAGAATTTGCCAGTCATCGAGCCAGCCAATGAAACCGTAAGCTAAAGTTAAAGCCGATACGGCAACAACATCTGAGTTAAACTTAGACCAAAGTAAAGCGACTGCTACCCCAGCAGGTATAAAAAAGATGCCTCCCATTGTCGGCGTTCCCGCTTTTTTCAAATGGGCTTGGGGGCCGTCTTCGCGAATTATTTGTCCTGCTTTTAGTTGCTGGAGTACGGGCACCACTGCATAGCCCAACCCCGACGCAACTACAGCACAAACAACTAGCGGCATAAATAGCGATGCAGGTAAATTCAAAAATCTACCCGCTACTACATCTAAACCGATCGCTACAGTGCCGAGCCCCAAACCCAGCAGCAGGAATAAATTCTTGCCTGTAAGTTTGAAAGGCAGACTAAAAGGGATTTTCTCATCCAAAAAGTTATCCATAACACTCCTCACCACACACTATTTGAGAATAAGCAATTGACAATGGGGGAATAGGGTGCGATACAGGAGATTGAGAAATCTCTTAGTTTTTCTTCCCTGTTTCCGGTTGATTTCTTCACCCTTCTACCCGTTATTCTTCGCCTACACTCACATCCTCTTCTACTTCTTCTTCTAAATCATCGTAAGGACTGTCGTCAACTGCCATCAGTTCAGAAATTTCTTCTTCGTGCAGATAGTCGGGTTCTTGGACATCCCTTGCTAACAGGCGATTGTTAGATTCCAACCAGTCTAAAAGAGAAGATTGCTGTTTTAATGGAATTACATCCGCAGGTAAATGGCGAGGAATTTGACGCAGAGATGGGTTGTACATGATTATCGGTTTTTAAAGACAAAGACGCGATCGAGTAGAGGTAACGTTTTGCCGACGAACTGCTGCTTTGATCAAGCACTTGCAAATCGGGCATTTAGCAAGGCTAAAGCATTATACCACAGGCACTGTTTGGTTCCGGATCGGATAAGATGGGAGACCCAAAAGGCGATCGCCCCCAAGCATGGGCATGAGGATAGCACTAAAATCCGCTCTTGCCAATCCTTCTTTAGCCGTAAGCATTGTAATCTAAGACGATCGTCTTTAAGATATCGCGGGACAAGCGGCGATCCTGTTCTGCAAGCCTCCCTAACAGCAAGGGTTTGATTCACAACAGTCTCCTGGATTTTCATCAAAGCCTGAGCTCGAATGCCCTCTGGCTTCTTCAGTCAACTCTCAAGCAATAAATCTCAGAATGGATATAACGGCAGCGGTTTTATACAACAAAGAGGGCTACCACACCGGAGGCAAAAAACTTCTGGGGCGTCATTCAGCCGGAGAAGGGTTTCTCAAAAGCTTAGTCCAACACGGAACCGCCGACTCTCTCTACTGTTGCGCCGATAGCGAAACAACCTTTAAGGAGTTTTGTTCGCACATCCAACCTTGGCTGCAAACACCTCGGAAAGTCCGCTGGATTCCCATGGAACGACCGGATTTGCTATCTCAACCGGGCACAATTTACCGACCCGATCCGGTTCTGTCGCAGATGGTTTGGGCGCGCAGATTTGTCGATCAGCGGGCCTACAGCGTTTGCGGCGTTACTCACACGATCGGTACAAAATACATCATGGAGGCGATCGGCGATTTGATCACCGCACCCATGCAGCCTTGGGACGCCCTGATCTGCACATCTGCCGCCGTGAAAACAGCAGTAGAAGGAGTTATGAGAGAGTGGTCTGAATATTTAGCCCAGCGCAACGGCGGTAAACCGGAAATTTTGGTCAAATTCCCCGTTATTCCCCTCGGAGTCGATTGCAGCGCGTTTCCGCAGGGTGTGGAAGCCGTTAATAGTCGCCGCCAACTGCGACAAGAACTCGGCATTTCTCCCGAAGATATTGTTGTGTTATTTGTCGGTAGATTGACTTTTTCTGCAAAAGCTCATCCGGTACCCATGTACATCTCCCTAGAACGGGCGGCACAACAGACAAAAGCCAAAATCCACTTAATTCAAGCCGGTTGGATCGAAGATCCGAGAGAAGAACCCGACTTTAAAAAGAGCGCACAAATATTTTGTCCGTCGGTGAATGCTATTTTTTTAGATGGGAGACAGCCGGAAATTAGAATAAATATTTGGTCGGCGGCCGACATTTTCATTTCGCTTTCCGACAACATTCAAGAATCATTTGGACTGACACCAATAGAAGCCATGGCGAACGGACTGCCGGCCATAGTCTCCGATTGGAACGGATACAAAGAATCTGTACGCCACGAAATAGACGGCTTCCGCATTCCCACACTCATCCCGCCCCCGGAATCTTGTTTAGATTTAGCCCTAAATTATCTTGACGACAGCTTAAATTGGCCGACTTACATGGGTCACACTTCCCTCGCGACAGCAGTAGACATTGATGCTTGCACCCTGGCGTTGTGTGAATTAATTGAAAACCCCGAATTGAGAAAGCGGATGGGGGAAAATGCCCGACAAAGGGCGAGGGAAATTTATGATTGGAAAGTAGTAATTGCTGCTTACGAACAATTGTGGCGGGAATTAGCAGAAATTCGCCAGGGGGCACCGGAGTCAGCACCTTTAAAACCTGGGAAGCCGCCTTATCCCCTAGGCGACGATCCGTTTCGGGTATTGGCTAATTATGCGACTAGAAGTTTAAGCAATGAGATGATGCTGAGTCTGGGTGCGATCGCCACACCAGAACTTTTAAAGCAGGTACAGACAATTAGGTTTACCAGTTTTGGTGAGGATAGGAGAACATCTGTTAGCATTCAGATGGAGATATTGGAGACAATTAAGCAGGAAGGTGCGATCGGCGTGGGGGAACTTATCCGACGCTACGTTAAAAACGAGCAACAATTAGCCGACCTGTATCGGACTTTGCTTTATTTGGTGAAATTTGATATCTTAGTTATTAGTTGTTAAGCTGTCACGCATTTAAATTGCATATTCAGGGCGGGCGAGACGCCCACCCCACAAGAATTAGATTGTTTTTTGACATTCTATTTAAATGCACAACAGCTTAATACTCTGCGGACTCGGCGATTTTAATCGCTAGTACACAAAATTTCGTCCCTCTCTCTTGAGACTGAAGAAAAGAGGGGTCTGACTTTTGCCTCACCTTCGATAATTAATCCGTGTATTCGTGTCAAAATCCGTGTTCTTCCTGCTTAAAAAATCATGCTTAAAAAATCTGCACTCTTAGAGATAATTGCTGGTAAGAATCGCGGTTTGCTGGCGACTCCCAGCGACAAGCAAGCGATTTTAAGCGCGATCGCCCAATTGGAAGATTACAACCCCACACCACGGCCTGTCGAAGCCGGAGAGCTTTTAAATGGTGATTGGCGGTTATTGTACACCACCAGCCGCGAACTGCTGAATCTTGACAGTTTTCCCTTGGTAAAATTGGGTCAAATTTATCAATCTATCCGCGTCAAAGAATCTAAAATTTACAACATTGGCGAACTTTACGGCTTGCCTTATTTGGAAGGAATTGTCAGTGTAGCAGCAAGATTTGAGCCAACTTCGGAACGGCGAGTGCAGGTGAAGTTTGAGCGGTCTATAGTAGGTTTAAGCAGGTTGATTGGCTATGAATATCCGGGGAAGTTTATCAATGAGATTGAGTCGGGTAAAAAGTTCGCTGCTGTAGATTTCGGGCTGGATACTCGCGAACAGCAGGGATGGCTGGATGTCACTTATTTGGATAAAGATTTGCGGATTGGACGGGGGAATAAAGACAGTGTTTTTGTATTGACAAAAGAGTGATTTTGTGATGTGTGATTAAGTGCGATCGCCCCTTAACTCATACTAAATTTATCTTTCCTTCATCCGCGTTTATCCGCGTTCATTTGCGGTTAAAAATCAAAAATATATCACTTTTGCAAACAATTCAACACTTACTAAAACCCTCAAATCCATAGCCGATAAAAGCTTCAGATAGGATAACCGTTAAAACTTAGCGTTAAGAATTGACAATTGACAATTCTTGTGATATGTGCTTGAATTTTAATGGAAAAGGCGTTAGTACATTCCCGCCAAGAAACTTACTAACGCCTTTTGTGTACTCCTTACGAATACAACACGATTATGCCACAAAACGGTTATCAACAGGGATTCACAGCGAATCCTGGGGCGATCGCGTACCAAAAACGCCTTTACCCTTGGGCGATCGCCAAACTCATGCCCAGTATGCAGCGGGCGATTGTGGGGCGATTTCGCAGTCGATCGGATGCTGACGGGCACTTGCTGTGTCTGCGTCAACTCATGCCTCAAGCAACACTTGTCGTAGTCTTTGACTTGCAACCAGACTTAGAAGTACCAATTGCTGCGCCCACAGCAATGCGATAAGCACAAGGATTGCGATCGCCATTTGTAGGGGCGGTGCCCCCGTGCCCGCCCCCTTCGTCTGACTGCAAGTCGATCTTTCTTGTATTTTCCTTCTTCCTTTTTAAGAATGACTCAGACTCGATAATTCATTCGTGTATCAGTGTAGTGCCTTCCTTCTTCCTTCGGCTATAAATAGCGACTTAAGTTAGGATAAAAATATCCTAAATTTGCTTTTAAATCATGACTTCTACAACTGCAAAATTCATCGTGTCTCAAGTGGGTGAAATTCCTCAATGGCAAGTCGCGACATGGGAAGATTATGTAGCAGCCTGCGAAGATCCATCTTTGGAGGAAGCCAGAATATTTTTTTATGAAGGATATCTTTGGATAGACATGGGTAATGAAGGGCCTCAGCACGCCAGATTTAACAACCTCTTGACTCTGGTATTTTACGCCTGGTTTGTCAGCAAAGGAGGACAAGCTTTCGATGATTTGGGTGGATGTGTAATTGAGAAGCCAAAGGTAGGAGGAGGTGCGCCCGATCGCATTTTATATATTGGCGGAGAATTCATCCAGTGGCAAAAAGGGGAACCGCGCCGACTTAATCTAAATAAATCGCGAATTCCCGATTTAGTGATAGAAACTTCCGATACGACTTTGGCCAGCGATTTAGATGAAAAAAAGCGGTTGTATGCTGCTTTGGGAATTCCTGAGTATTGGGTAGTAGATATTAAGGGCGAGAGAGTTTTGGCATTTCGCTTGCAGGAAAACGGGAAATATCAGGAATGCGAGATTTCCGGTGCGCTTGAGGGATTGCCAATTGCTTTTCTATCGGATACTTTAAAACTTTTGGGTGAGGGAAATGGGACGGCGGCGATGTGGTTTGCTCAACAAATTGGGAGTTTGTAGAGAGGTTGGTGAAAAGTACGCGCGTGCATAGCTATCCCGTAGAGAATCGCCCTTAATTTTTTACACACTTATAGCCTCAATCATAACATATAATAAAAATATATCTGCCCTGTTAATCTGCCATGAATGTACAATCTGTTTCGCGTTATGTCGCACGTCACCCTGAAATTTTGCAAAGCGAACCAATTATCGCAGGAACCAGGACTTCCGTTCGGGCGATCGTGGAATTGTGGCGTTTGGGTATTACTCCTGAAGAAATCCCCATGCACTTACCTCACCTGAAATTAGCTCAAATTTTTGACGCGCTGAGCTTTTATTTGGATAACCAAGAAGAAATAAATACTTATATTGAGCGCAATCGAATTCCTGAAGAATTGATTCATCCTGCTGTTAAAGCTGCAATGAGAAAGCCGTGAAACTGTTTGCAACTATTTATACAGATGAAGATGTTTCAAGGCTTGTAGCTACTTTACTGCTGGCTAGAGGGTTCGATGTGACGACAACCAGCGAACAGGGAATGCTGAGTAAATCCGATAGCCAACAATTAGCTTACGCAGCATCTATTGAGCGATGTTTGCTCACCCATAATCGCGTAGACTTTGAGCGACTGCATCTAGATTATATGACAGAAGGAAAACAACATTCGGGGATTATTGTGATTCCTCAAAAGAACGCCTATGAGATTGCTCAACGGGTTGCCATTTTATTAAATACCCTAACGGCTGATGAAATTACTAATCAGCTTTTATATGTATAATACCAAATCCGAGTTAAAAACCCCGTTTATTTCTTAGTCCGCGGAGGCGGACTTCGTTTTTGTAGTAGCGGTTTCAACCGCCGAATGATAAAGGGGGTAGCTATTCCCAAGGAAAATCCGGTATCACCTCATCAATTTCAGCCATAATTTGCATTGTCTCTTTCAAAGCAACCACGACGCGCTGATAGTGCAGCACCTCATCAAAAGATAAACTGCGATTTGCTTTTTTGCGGTCTTTAAGCCATTTATCCAATACTTGATATCCACCTATTTTAAACGCCCAAACTTCTGGAAAAATACCTTCAAAATATTGTTGATTATTAACATAAATCCGCCGCTCAGATTCATTGTAAGTAACTTGAGTAACAGCATTATCGCCGCTGACAGGATATTTAGTAATTACCTTATTTAATTTTTTCGATTTCATCAAGTGCAGTGCTACCAATTCCTCACCTTTTTTAGCGAGTGTTGTGAAAAGTTCATTGTCGGAAGTTAAGGGTAAGCGGGGAAAGTCTATTTTCAGGAATTCTGCATAACGCTGGCGGTAGGTAGGACTGTGAAAGACAGCATAGGTGTAATAAAAGATTGCTTCGGGAGTTGGTATATAGCCTAATTTTTCACGAATGGCACTGAGAAAGTTTTGGGATAAATTGGGAGTGCGATCGGTGAATAAATTACCTTGTTCGTTTTTAGTATCAGGATAGAGGTAAAGGGGGAAAGCATTACAACCATCTTTGATCTCAACGTATAATGCAGGAGTTGGTTTATCAGCAACCAGTGCGTGTCCCCATTCAGCAGCTTTGGTTTGTCTGACTACATTTAGAGAGAGGTTTTCTTTCATCATGTGCTGTTGCAAAACAGTTCTTGGGCGATCCATAGCCACAGTGCTAAAATAGCAAGGACGCCAGTCAAAGGGACGGTAAAGACATTCTATAAGCCACTGTTGCCAGTTTTCATCTCGGCGAACGTGTATCCTTGCACTTTGTACATTCCAAGTTTCAGTATCTTTCAGCTCATATTTAGCCTTTATTTGTTCATCTGATAGTTGATTGCTGATACACTCCTTAATTTTATTTTCCATTTGTTTGCTTGTAAAATCAATGGCAAAGTTATCGCGATGACTTTGAAATCCCAGCGTATTAACTGGAAAAATATCGGTCAACTTCCAACCGCTGTTATACTCGGTTCTTAAATCGATATTCTGTATAATGAATAAATATTCGGGTTGCCGAGGCTCAACAGCCACCCATTCAGTTGTCTCGATATCTAACTGGTTGAGAATTTCATATTTAGAAGTTCGACTTCCCCATAATTCCGCATGATGAACTATTGCGGGAGTAGACTTACCAGGTTCTTTGATAAAAATGCCAATACTGACTCCCTGCTGAATATCAAACACATTTTGATCGGGCGAACCATCTGGAGAAACTTCTTTCTTTTTAGAATTACCGTGCAAATCTAAAACATAGATATCAGTGAAAGTCTGCATCAAATTTTGACGCATTCCCCGAAAAGTCGGGTTATCGAGATAACCGTGATTAGTCACAAAAGCCAAAACACCAAACCCCGTTTGACTAACTCGCCACTGTCCAAAACGAATAAATTTTACATAATCATCTTGCAGCCATTTAGAATTGCGCTCTTTCAGCGGTACACCGTCCACATAATAGTAATCTTTTACCAATCCTGCTATCCATTCACTCTTATTAGCAGAATGACCAGAATAAGGCGGATTTCCCAACACAACCATCACCGGGACATCCCGCTTAATTGCTGAAGCTTCATTAGCTTCTTGCGCCACAAATTGAGCAAAGAGAACCTCTGATTTTTTTAAAGCTTCATCTAAAGTATTCGTGAGATAAACTCCTAAACGCTGCTTGCTGCTAAACTCATAGCCGAGATTTTGCAGTTGCAAACCGAGTTTGAGATGTGCTATGGCATAGGGAGCCATTAACAACTCAAAACCAAATAATCGGTTTAATAAATTCTCCTGTACATACTGATTCCAACTCCCAGATATTCCCATATCTGCCAAATTTTGATAAATGCGATCGACAACTCCGTAAAGAAAAGTACCCGTACCAGTTGCCGGATCTAGAATTTGAACTCGCGGCTGTTGCGTATCTGGATTTTTGCTATTATCTGCCAATCCTAAAGGTAGATTAAAACGGTTTTTCAGGATAGCATCGACAGAGCGAACAATATAGGAAACAACGGGTTCAGGAGTATAGTAAACGCCGCGACTTTTCCGCAAAGCAGAATTATAAGCTGCAAGAAAAGTTTCGTAAAAATGAACAACTGGATCGGATTGGCGAGTGCGACTACCAAAATTTTCCAGAATAGCAGTCATGTCAACTCGCCCTAGTAGCTCGACTAAATCATCTATTGCCCAGTTAATTTTACTGAGTAAATCTGTCTCGATAATACTGTTAAATAATCGCCGCAAAAACGGATTAGTGGCTGGGATGTACGTGCCCGCTGTCCGGCGGTCAAAAACTTGATTTCCGGGATTCTGAGCGTGACCAACTCGCGCCGCAAATAAACCGTATGAAATAGTTTGAGCGTACATATCTGCAAAAGCCGCATCATTGAGATCCGGCAGCAATATCTCATTAAATCCACGCTTGAGTTGATGTAACTCTCCGGTTTCAGTTTCGATTTGCAAAGCTGATTCTGTAGCGAGTAAAATTGATTTAGTTAAGCGCGCCATCTGTCTTGCCAAATCTTCAGGGCTGTTAATGGCTGCACCGGCGTAATTAAGAAATCCCTCAATTAATTCAAGAGTTTTGTCAGAATTGCATAGAGTAATGTCGTTGCCTGTTCTTTCGGCTAAAACTGCGGTCAATCTGACTTTCCCCTCAACATACCAGCGAAACTCTAGATAATTCGTGAGAATTAAATTACCGTTTAACGATTCTCGATATCGCTGCAACTGTTCGGTTTTTTCAACAGGATTCAAATCTAGCCCGACATCCTTAGCTTCCACATAACCGACGAGTAAATCCCTGCGCCTGACAGTAAAATCTGGCACACCAGCTTTATTACCTTTTTCTTCTATGATTGCTGCCAAACTAGCAGCCGGATTATCGAGTAAATTCTTGATACTTGGGTAATGGGTGCGCTCGCTTCCCCGCTGGAGATTGCTCTGAATTGACTGGATGTAGGTATCAAAACGCATTGGCTTCGCCGTTAACGGTATGAATCATTATATAATGGTAAGTGTAGGGCGATCGCACTCTCCCCCAAAAATGCGATCAAAATTATCTGCGTCCATCTGCGTCATCAGCCTCAATCTGCGGTCAAAAAAAAGATTAATCGCCTCGCTTACCAGCCTAAAAAATATAAAATATAAAATCATAAAAAAATGCTCCGACTATCCCAAACCCAACTCAAAATCCTCGAAGAATGCCCCCGCAAATTCCAACACAGCTACCTCGAACTACTCGCCACCACCGCCTCCCCAGAACACAAAGAAAAACTCACCTGGGGAAGCCACTTTCACCTATTAATGCAGCAGCGAGAACTCGGACTTCCCATTGAATTCATCATCCAACAAGACCCCGAACTGGGACGCTGTGTGGCAGCATTTATCAACACCGCACCCGAACTTTTCGCCAATTCAGAAAATAGCGATAGAATTTTCCGCCAAGCCGAACACCCCCGCACCCTAATTTTCCAAGACTACCTATTCACCGTTATCTATGACTTGCTAATAGCCGAACCAAACGCCGCCCAAATTCTCGACTGGAAAACCTATCCCCGCCCTCAAAAATCAAAATGGATAGCCGAAAGTTGGCAAACTCGCCTCTATTTATACGTCTTAGTAGAAACCAGCGACTATTCCCCCGAACAAGTTTCCATGACATACTGGTTTGTACAATTGCAAGGAGAAGAACCGCCGCAAAAACTCACATTTTATTACAACCAAACAGAACACGATCGCACAAAACAAGATTTAACCCACCTATTGCAGCAGCTAACCGACTGGCGACAGCGCTATACCGAAGGTGGCGAATTTTTACCCCAAGTAGAAATTAGTTCCAATCTTTGCGATTCCTGTCAATTTGCCACTCGGTGCAACCGCACACCTGACACAAAAACTCCCTCACCAGATATTCTCGCAGAAACTCCCACAGATTGGCTGCCAAATCTTGCTATAATCGATGAAATATTTATTTAATTCAAATCTTGTACTATGCAACTATTAGTCGCCCGGTGGGGGCGGGTTTATAGATATTGTGGATGTGAATGAAAGATTATTGGTGAACCCGCCCCTACAGGAATTAATGAAATAACTTATGACACAACTACTTCAAAATTTGCAAACTCAACTCCTATCCCAGCCCCCAGATTGGCTGATCCAAGCTGTCAGGAACCACGCACCCGAACTCCCCGGAAACTATGCCGCCGCACTTCTCTGGTATAGAGGAATTCACAACCCCGAACAAATACCCGGTTTCTTAAATCCCCAACTTTATCAACCCGCAAGTCCCTTTGAGTTCGGACTAGAAATGAACTGGGCGATAGAAAGAATCCAGCAAGCACGAAACAGCGCAGAAAAAGTCGCAATTTGGGGAGACTTCGACGCCGACGGCATTACCTCAACCTCGGTACTTTGGGATGGACTGGGAGAATTTTTTACTCAAAACGACCAACTAACTTATTACATTCCCAACCGCTTAACCGAATCTCACGGACTCAATATCACAGGAATAGATGCCTTAGCAAAATCGGGAATTAGCTTAATTATTACCTGCGATACCGGCAGTACAAACATCGCTGAAATCGAATATGCGACTAGCTTAAACATCGATACAATTATTACCGACCATCATACATTACCAGACGATCGCCCGCCAGCTACAGCCATTATCAATCCCCGCTACTTTCCCCCAAACCACCAACTATTTAACCTTTCAGGAGTGGGAGTAGCTTACAAATTAGTTGAAGCATTATATCACACATTACCAGATATTCCACAGCGCCCGATCGCAGATTTATTAGAATTAGTAGCGATCGGCTTAATTGCCGATTTAGTCCAACTCACAGGAGACTGCCGCTACCTAGCACAACTCGGAATCGAACAACTGCAAAAACAACTCACAAATCCCACCCGCCCAGGAGTTGCAAAATTGCTCGAACTGTGCAAAAGATCGGGCGATCGCCCAACCGACATTTCCTTCGGACTCGGCCCCCGAATCAACGCCGTCAGCCGCATTCAAGGCGACGCCAGCTTCTGCGTAGAACTCCTCACCAGCCGCGACAAAAAACGCTGCGAAGAACTAGCAAATTTAACCGAAATTGCCAACTCCCGACGTAAATCTTTACAAAAAGATGTTGCCAAAGATGCCGCCAACAAATTAGCCAAACTCGACCTCTCAACTACTAGCGTCATCGTCCTCAGCGACCCCCAATGGCCGGTAGGAGTATTAGGATTAGTAGCAGGACAAATCGCCCAAGAATACGGCCGCCCCGTGATTTTATTCAGCACAGAAGGAAGCGAAGAAATTAACGAAAATTCCCCGGAAACGCAATTTACCTCTTTCTTAGATTCAGAATCACCAACACTTTCCCCATCCAAAATTGCCAGGGGTTCGGCGCGTTCCGCCAATCAAATCGACCTTTACCAATTAGTCAAAGACCAAGCGCATTTATTGCACAGATTTGGCGGTCATCCCTTCGCCGCCGGATTGAGTCTCCCCGTTGAAAATATCCCCCTATTTACAGATGCGGTAAATCAGCAACTGCGACAACAATACAGCACCGATAGTTTAACAGCCGCCCCCGTTCAAGCCGACCTAAAAATTACCGTCTCCGAATTAGGCAAGGACTTATTTCAAGAACTAAAATTGCTCGAACCCTGCGGTATGGGAAACCCCGCACCCAAATTGCTGATTGAAAACTGCTGGTTTGAAAATCTCTGGAATCAAAAAATTAAGGATTTGAAAGGGCAAAAAGTAGAATATCTTAAAACAGAATTTACAATTAGGGATGAATCTACCGATATGGGATTTCCCGGCATTTGGTGGGGACACAATCAAAACGAAGTTCCGCAAGGCCGCTGCGATGTCACCGTAGAACTCGATTTTAATACTTACAAATCGCGGTATGAAGTGCGCCTCGTATCCGTGCAAGAACGCACGGAAGACAACCAAATAAATTCGCCCACTAAAATAGATTGGATCGTAGACTGGCGCAAGAGAAATAATGATGAAGAGTTGTTAGCAGCCAGCACAAACTTAGAATCTCCAATGCCGATCGACAATCTAGTTTACAATTCCGAAATGGTCGATCGCGAAAACTCGATCGTCCTCAAAGAATGCCCCGCAAGCTGGGACGAACTGCGGATCTGGTTTCGGCAAGCACAGCACACTCAGAAAAAACTCGCGATCGCCTACACATTACCCCCACTCGTACCCCCACAGCAAATCTGCCAACAGCTAATCGGCATCGCCAAATACCTCAGCCGCACCAAAAAACCCGTCACCAGACAGCAACTCCGCCAGAAACTCGGCATCAGCGACACATCCCTGCAACTGGGGTTCAAAACCCTAACATATCTCGGTTTTAAAATCAATTATCGCGATCGAGCTTTCCACATCACCAGACAACCCGAAACCGCACAGCAGGAAGACGCGCCAAAGCAAATCCCCCCACAGTTATTACATAGCCAATCCATCCAATCCTCAGTGCCAAATTCCCCCATCGCCGCCCGTTTTGCAGCGCAATTCCTAGCAGCAGTATCCGAAGAACAATTCCGGCGGAAATATTTCTGTGAAGTACCCCTTTCCACCATTGTGTCGATCGCCCGAGAGACCGTTTTCCAAGAAGATTCTACAGCAATTCTCTTCTAACTGAGATATTGCACCATTCTTAAGAACAGGCAAGATGCCTGTTCCACAAGAAAATTCACTCTTTGTGGAACAGGCATCTTGCCTGTTGCGCTTTCCGGCCTGTTCCACAAGAAAATTCACTCTTTGTGGAACAGGCATCTTGCCTGTTGCTGACAATGGTGCAACATATCAGTTCTAACTGAGATATTGCACCGTTGTTAAGAACGGGCTCTTCGGCCCGTTCCACTCATGAGATAACTTTTATTGTCGGGCCCGCACGCTGTTACCGCCGGTGGGGCTGGCTTTTGGGCCCCTAAAGCGAGAGAAATTTTTATGGATGTGGCTGAAGAAGCCTATTCCTGACACGGCGGCAACATCTCAGTTCTAAGAAATATCTTAGTTCTGAATTCATCCCGATAAAATAAGGCATAGGGCAATGCGAGTTATCCGTTGCGAGTCAGGCCCAAAACTCATAACTCCTAACTCACAGCCCAAAACCCAAAACTCCCCACCGCCAAACTCGATCGCCCATCTCCAATTTAAAACCCCTATGCTTCTCTGTCCCCGCTGCCAATTTGAAAATCCCAATCCAAACAAGTTTTGTCAACAATGCGGAAATTCCCTAATTTACAAACCTTGCCACGAATGCGGTGCCCAAGTCGCTTTTAGCGCCGCATTATGTCAGAATTGCGGCGTCGCAACAGGTCAAGTGTGGCGGGCGATTATCTGCGGTCGATCGAATTTTCCAGCAGTCGAACCAGACGAGTCAACCATACCCCCAGCCGAATTTCCCCAAAAATCAGACATCGTTCCACAAACCGCATCGCCCCAAAACTCTGCTGAACCAATCACAGACAGCATTCAAACAGAAATAACCACCCCAACCGAACCCCCAACAGCAGTCGAATCAACTTCTCCACTGACCGAAGTCGCCGAATTCAGCAGCCCAGAAATAGACGCTGTGGTAGCCGTGGGGGCGATCGTACCAGCATCCTTTCAAACAACAGAAAAAAGCTCTACTACAGCACCAGAGCGCGAAATAACCGCATCTGAGCCGAATTTTACAACCGCACCACAGCCTAAACAAATCCAGGAAGCAACAGAGAACTCCGACAGCCCAAACATCGCTGACATCTCCCCCCCATCTCCAGAATTCCCCGTCCCCAATTCAGAATATTTAATCCCTTCCCAGCCAGCAGGAGCTTATTTAGACACTCAGCAGCGCTACCAACTCCTAGAAACCGTGCCGCCGAGAAAACGCTCAGACACAGTAGCAGTAACAGTCTTGGACTGTCAGCCGCTGGAAATGTCACCCCTCAAAGCCATGCTAGCAGCCAACTCTGCCAGCGTCGCCAGACGAACCTCCCCCTACACCGCAGCAATCAAAGGCGGAGAAAATTCAACCAATCCCGCCTTAGCAGAGCTTTGCCAAGGCATAGCTGAACCTTATCTGGCACTCCGGTGGCAATTCTCTCAAAACCTGCCAGTCATTCACGATAGCTGGTCAGACAACGAACAGGCAGTGCTGCTGCTAGAAGACTGCTCCCAATGGCCGCTGCTGGTAGAACGCTGGAGTCAACCCGAAACTTCCACCCAGCAAATTTTATACTGGCTGCACGAAATGACAGAACTGTGGGCTGCCCTAGAACCCTGGCGCTGTCGGCAAAGCTTGTTGGAACTGACAAATTTGCGAGTCAACCCCGACTCTTCCTTTTCCTTGGCTTCTTTACGGCTGCAATACCTCTATCCCGAACCCGCCGGCTCAAACCTGCAACTGGTAGATTTGGGGCAACTGTGGCAGGTGATATTTAGCCAGTCCGATCATCGCACTCAGTTTGGCGCATTGCTCGAACTCCTGCAACAAATGTACAGAGGCGAGATTAACACAATAGAAGAATTGCGATCGCGCCTAGAAACAGTTCCCCTCGAACTCCAACCCGCACCTTCACCAAGCTCAACCCCGACACGCAGGCCTTACCGCAGCCCCGACGAGTCGCCCGCCGACGTTGGCGAGGTCTTAACCCAGCCCATGCCACTCCAGATTTACAGCTTAGAAGACGCAGGCCTCACCGATGTGGGCCGCACGCGCGACCACAACGAAGACTTCTTCAGCATCTGGACTCAGCTCAACAAACTCGAAAGCTGCTTCGGTCGCATCTTTCAAACCAAAGGGCTTTACATTCTCTGCGACGGCATGGGCGGACACGACAGCGGAGAAGTAGCCAGTCAACTAGCGGCTGAAACCCTCAGAGAATTCTTTCAAACCCGTTGGGAAAATCAACTACCTCCGGCAGACACCATCCGCGAGGGAGTCCTGCTAGCCAACAAAGCCATCTTTGAAATCAATCAAAAAGACGGACGCTCCGGCAGCGCCCGCATGGGTACAACTCTAGTCGCAGTCTTAGTTCAAGACACCCAATTCGCCGTTGCCCACGTCGGCGACAGCCGCCTCTACCGACTGAGAAAGGGACAAACCCTAGAAAAAATCACCTCAGACCACGAAGTCGGCCAGCGCGAAATTAAGCGCGGAGTTGACCCGGAAACTGCTTATGCCCGTCCCGACGCCTATCAACTAACTCAAGCCATCGGCCCGCGAGACAGTAATTTTCTCAAGCCAGAGGTGCAGTTTTTAGACTTGTGCGAAGATACTTTGTTGATTTTGGCTTCCGACGGCCTGACAGATAATGATTTGTTGGAAACTCACTGGCAAAACACTCTCGAACCCCTTTTCAATCCCCAAGCCAATCTCGACGAGGGAGTTGCCCAGTTGATTGAACTGGGTAATAAACGCAACGGTCACGACAATATCACGGCAATTATCATTCGGGCGCAGGTAGGCGCATTTCGATTTTAGAATTTGGATGGTGCCAACTTTTTCAAAGGTGGCGTCTTTCCCCCGTGACGGCCTGGGTTAAACCTCCAATTGTTGCATAGAAAAAAAACAGCTTCTGTCGTTTCCGGGCAAAGCTTTACTTCTCGCTCTGTTCTGAGGTATCCGGTGTTAAAATAGCTTCGGTTTGAGTTATCAAAAAATGATTACAGACTCATACAATCTCCAAAAAGCTGTGGAGGACTAACCATTTATCAGTAGCTTTAATTGGGAGACTATGTTCAGGAAATCTACCGAATAAAGTTGCTTGATAGTAAGTGGATTCATCATAGTTGAAAGAGCTTTAACTTACAAAAATAGTTAGTTTAATGAAAAAAAATCAACTACAATGAAGTGAGTCAATCGATTTTAGATTTTAGATTTTAGATTTTAGAATTGAAGCATTGACCCCACGCATAAATACGTTCGGCAAGTTTCATCTGATACAGGTTTTTTATTTCTGGACGGATGAATCACGTGGCGGGTATCCTGAATTCTTTCGGTCAGCAGGCGGGCTGATGCGAAATCTGTTTTATACTCGATCGCTCTTGGGGCAATTTGGGTCTAGGCAGGAAGTGCCCGCGCTACCTATAGATGTGGGGGTAAATCACAACCTGCTGCTCCAGCAAATTTACGTAAAAGTTTAGCGATTGTTTACCTACTTTTTATAGTTTCAATTTTTAAATCGATCGACTGTGTTTTAAGGAGCGATCGACCCCTCAGAAATTTTACGGATAATTGTTCCCAAAAAAGTATTTATAACTTAATTGTTTATGAAATCTTTAATCATAATCAGGATATTATAAAGTTTTCCTGAAACTAACCTGTGAAGCTCATAATTAATTTTTAATTTCTAATTTTTCAAAGCCCTACGCCCCAAATCTGTAAATTCCCGCCCACTCTCACTGCCACATCAGGGAGTTCAACCACATCAATCGAAAATGCTGCTGACTCTTTTAGATCCAGAAAAACAAACCCCCCTGCAACAGTGGAGTTTCCAGAGCGAATCCATTATTCGCATTGGCCGCTCTCCAGACAATCACGTTGTGATCCCCAATGCTCTAGTGTCGCGGCAGCATCTGGAATTGCAAAGAGTTAATAACGGGAGATCCAGTCAGTGGTACTTAGTCAATTCGGGGACAAATGGCACTTTGGTTAACGGTATTCTCATGTCTCAGGGTTGGATATCCGACGGTGCCCTGATCCAGTTGGCGCGGGGCGGCCCAATTCTGCATTTCCAAGTGATTACTATTGAACTCGGGGGCAAGATTGAGGCGAACCCCAACGTCAATCTTGTGCCACCAAGGTGTACCCACGTGGGAAACCCGCCGGGGAATTTATTCTGCATCCACTGCGGCGAACCGATTAAAGTCGATCGCACGGTGCGTCACTACCAAGTGCTAAGAACTTTGGGCCAAGGCGGTATGGGGACAACGACTTTAGCCTGGGATCGAGAGAAAGCGAAAGCTCAACAACCCGGAAGTTCCCCCGCCGCTTCTCTGGTAGTCCTCAAGGAAATGAATGCTGATATGGCTCAAATCGCCAAAGCTCAAGAACTGTTTGAACGTGAAGCTAAAACTCTCAAGGCCCTCCACCATCGGGGAATTCCTCAGTTTTTTGACTTTTTTGTGGAAGGGGGTAAAAAATACTTGGTGATGGAAATGCTCCACGGCGAGGATTTAGAAAAACGCATCTACAACCGCGGCCCTGTTGCTCCCCAACAAGCAATAGAGTGGATGATCCAAACCTGTGAGGTTTTGGACTACATTCACTCTCAAAAACCCCCGATCGTCCATCGGGATATTAAACCTGCTAATTTGCTGGTGCGCCACCGCGACAATTGCATTACAGTGCTGGATTTTGGCGCCGTTAAAGAAATCGGCACTCCTCCGGGCACTCGCATCGGCGTTGAAGGCTACACCGCACCAGAACAAGACCGGGGACAGCCTCTCCCTCAGTCGGATTTATATGCTATTGGGCCTACTTTAATTTTTTTGCTAACGGCCCAAAGCCCTCAAAACTTTTACGGGAAAATAGCTGGAGGTTACGGCTTTAAGCTCGAAAATATTCCGACGATCGCTCCCAAGCTGCGGGACACCATTTTGCGAACCACGGCAGCTAAGCCTGGGGATCGCTTTCAAACTGCTCAACAATTAGCTCGAGCTTTAGCAGCTTCCCTTTAATAGAAGTCAGAAGTCATTAGTCATTGGTCATTAGTCATTAGTCATTAGTCATTAGTCATTAGTCATTAGTCATTAGGAACAGAGCAAAGGGAAGAGGGAAGAGGGAAGAATTTAGCAACGGAAATTTATGAAAGAAAATTTACCCGATCGCCTCAAAATTTCTCTCCGACACCCCAGTCCTCCGTCTCCTCTGTTATTCTTCGTCCCAAGCTTCTACAGCTATCAATTCGCTCACGGGGTCTTGCATAGAAAAATCAAACTCTAGCAATTGCTGTTTCCAGTACGGCCATTCGTCGCCGTAAAGCAGAGCAATTTTCCAAATACTGTCTGTGGGCTTGATAATGTCAGACGTGACGAGAGAATGCACCTGACGCTGGAACTTAACCATCGGCTGTATCACCTTCTGGCTCATAATACCTCTTGAATTGTTTAAATCTTGTGTAATTACCACTTCCCAGCGCACACTCTTTATCGCAGTTTCGCCAAGAACAGTCTAGCCAAGATACGTGTAGATTTTAGTCGGGAAGCTACATATTCAACTTGTATCTCAACACTGTTCGTTTTGACAAGGCCCTATAAGCAAGACTGAATAGTCAAGACCGACTTCAAAGAATTAATCATCTGTGAAATGTCGCACTGTATGCTGTCGATCGGCAGTGGAAGGTTTGCCGCCTCAATTGTTTCCACATAGTAGTAGATGCAAGGGCTGCGCTCGGCTTGTTCTGGAAAAGGCTGAGTTTGCGTAGGAGAAACTGCAACTACTGCGCTTTCGCTGCTACAGCGTAATTTCCGCTTTCCTGCGGGTAAACCACACCTGTTTCACCTTCGACGCTGGGTTCGCTGTGAGAGTGGGATGTGAACTACATAAACCGATTATAACTCTACTGACCGCAAAAGCGATCGAAAATTGTTGGATACTGTTGATCGCCACCCCTAAATGTCGATCGAACATTCAAAGGCGACAGCACAGCGGGCGTACCAGCAAGTTCCAAACCCATCGTCCGTCCTGATTGAGTCCATCTAAAATCTCAAATCTCAAATCTAAAATTGTATGACTTGGACAAGGCGACACATTCTCACTCTGGCTGATTTTACCTCGGACGAATACGATACGGTGCTGCAAACAGCAGCCAGTTTTCGGGATGTGCTCGGCCGCCGCACGAAGAAAGTGCCGGCCCTGCAGGGTCAAGTGGTCGCGAATTTGTTTTTTGAACCTTCTACCCGGACTCGCAATAGTTTTGAGTTGGCGGCGAAACGGCTGTCAGCGGATACGCTGAATTTTACCCCTGGAAGTTCTTCTCTAACGAAGGGGGAGACTATTCTGGATACGGCTAAGACTTATCTGGCGATGGGAACGGATTTGATGGTAATCCGGCACGAACAAGCTGGAGTTCCCAGCACGATTGCTTCGGAAATGGATCGCTTGGGGTCAAGAGTCAGCGTTCTCAATGCTGGAGACGGCCAGCACGAACACCCATCGCAAGGTTTGCTAGACTTATTTACTATTTGTGTTCTGTTAGATAACGAAAATCCGCGGCTGGAACTTTTAGCGGGCAAAAAAATTGCTGTGGTGGGCGATATCTTGCATTCGCGGGTGGCTAGGTCTAATATTTGGAGTTTAACGGCTTCTGGGGCAGAGGTTCATTTGGCCGGGCCGCCGACTTTGCTGCCGCTGTTGTTTGCTGAGTGTGGCGATGGTAGGAAAGGCAAGTTATTTTTGCACTGGCAGCTTGAACCTGCTTTGGCTGATGCTGATTTTGTGATGACTTTGCGGCTGCAAAAGGAACGGATGAGCGACCATTTGCTGCCGAGTTTACGAGAGTACCATTCTTTGTACGGGATTACGCGCGATCGACTGAAACTCTGCAAGCCGGATGTGAAAGTGTTGCACCCAGGCCCGGTTAACCGTGGCGTAGAAATTAGTTCGGATTTGATGGACGATGCCCAGTTTAGCCTGATTTCTCAGCAAGTTACCAGTGGCGTGGCGGTGCGGATGGCATTACTTTATCTAATCGGTGGCGGTAAAGTTTAGGCTATTAGTTGTTAGTCAATCGATTTTAGATTTTGGATTTTGGATTTTCGATTGACTTGCGCGAGATAAATGCTCTTTCTTGAGGATTTTCGATTTTCGATTTTGGATTGATTCCACGGATAAATCCGGGGGCTTGATACCACCTTTGAAATTCGTGGTCATGAATTTCGGATATTCCATGATTTTCAGGATCGATCGCCTCTTTACAATAATCGTTACCCAGTATGGCCGGGTAACGATTAAAACTCTTTCTAGAAATGTCAAGTGCTCTAGTTAAGAGTTAGGAAAGCCAGGACGCAGATACCCAGCCGCCACCTTTGACTTGTGCCCAGCCGTTTTTGTAACGACCGGTTAATTTTACGTGGTCTCCACGATATAACTTGCCGATTACATGAGAACAGCTACTGGGGCGGTTGCGGATATTCAGTCGGCCCCCATTGGTGACAACTTTGGCGTAGTTGTGATGACCGTGATGGGCGCGATGGCCACAGTGTTTGCGGTAGCAACCTGCTGCCTGGGCTTCGCCACCGACACTCAGAACAGATAGGGCTACTGCCATACCTGCAACGCCTATCCATGCAGAATTAGGAATTTTCAAGCCCAGTTGGTCTAACGACTTGACTTGGAGTTCGGACTCTGGAGATTCATAAGCAACAAAAGAGTGGCTCAATGCTAGTGCTTCCATAGTTTCCTCGTGATTGTTGTTAACCTTTATTGGTGCAGACTCAGGTCAAAACCTCAATTAACAGCCCAAATTATTAACTTATGTTTCATAAAAGCCACAAAAGGGCGTTAAGGTCTTGCTGTTGCCGAGTATTGGCTAATTTTCCTGAACCCTGCACAGGTATATCATGTCATTGATGTAGCTTTCCGGAACAAAAAAATAAATAAAGTTTACATCGACTGCTCAAAATTTTGCAGACGCGGATCGGAACTCCGGGCTCAATTAAACTTAACTGTTTCATTCAAAAGGGAACGAAGTTATCGATTGGGGTTGGAAATTGCTTGTACTGAGTTGCGAATGACACTACTTATTTTGGTGCTGATTTATTGAATTGCTACAGCAATATCGGCAGTTAATTCGATCGAACAAGCATCCGGCTCGTCTTCAATCACGATATTAATTTGTTTCGGGCCAGTCATAGTGTAGCCGATCGCACTGGTGCAGAAGTTCGGGGCGATGGCGTCGGGCCCTCGCCCGTGCTACAAGATGGGTCTCAAGATTAGTCGCCCTATGTCCCCGACAAGAATGCAAGACAAATCCATCGCGACTTGATTTGTGTCAAGATCAATTAACTTCTCCAGCACCAATTCTTTCGCAATGAACTCCTTCGCTGCACTTTCGATCGGCACAATTCCTCAACGCCATGAATCAGACAGCTTCGCCATTACCTTAGCGCCGTTGTCTGTAGAGGAAATATACGCTTTGGCAGATGACCCCGCGAACGGAGCGGTGGTAATGATGAGCGGTACAGTCCGCAACCAAACTGACGGTCAAGCTGTAGTTTCCCTAGAATATCAAGCCTACGAACCGATGGCCGTGAGAGTATTCCAGCAAATTGCTACTGAAATCCGCCGCCAGTGGGCCGATGTCAATCGGGTCGCCATTCACCACCGCGTCGGACACTTGCAGGTGGGCGAAATCAGCGTACTGGTGGCTGTTGGCTGTCCCCACCGGGACTCGGCCTTTGCAGCTTGCCAGTACGCCATAGATACGCTCAAACACAATGTACCGATTTGGAAAAAGGAACATTGGGCCGACGGTTCTAGCAGTTGGGTTAGTATTGGAGCGTGCGAGGTTGTCGGGCATTAGTCAATCGATTTGAGATTTGAGATAGAAGAGGGGAACTTGTTACGATCTCCTAACGTCAAAAAGTGTGGAATGTTCGATGAGCCAATTCCACCGATGAGCGACTTTATTTCCGTGTCCTGGTCTGCGGTTGTGGCGACCGTTCAAAGAGTGCAATTGCCAGCCGAAAAACTCTCTAATTATGACTTGGTGTTGCGGTGTCAGGAAGGAAATCGACCTGAGACCACGGCCTTTTCAGAACTGTTGAAGCGGTATCAGTCCCACGTAGACAGGGTTCTCTATCACTTGGCCCCTGACTGGCAAGACAGAGCAGACTTGGCTCAGGAAGTGTGGATTCGGGTCTACCGCAATATTAACCGCTTGCAAGAGCCTGTTAAATTTCGGGGCTGGCTGAGCCGCATCGCCACTAATTTGTTTTACGATGAGTTGCGGAAGCGCAAACGGGTGCGAACTCCGCTGTCGCTCGACGTACCTCGTACTCTGGAAGATGGCGAGGTTGATTGGGAAATTCCGGCAGACAGTCCGGGGCCTGATGAAGATTTGACGACGAGAGAATTTTACGACCAGTTGCGGGTGGCGATCGCAGATTTGCCGGAAGTCTTCCGCACTACCATTGTTTTGAGAGAAATAGAAGGTTTAGCCTATGAGGAAATAGCCGAAATGACCGGAGTTTCTCTGGGAACTGTCAAGTCGAGAATTGCTAGAGCTCGCCAAAGATTGCAGTTGGAATTGCAAAAATATCTTGATGGTAATTAGCAAGAGTAATTTCAGAGGCGGGTTAAGAAGATTTGATGAAGTTTGCTGTGACATCAAAACTTCTATTTTAAAATATAAATAAGCAGTAAATCATTCTAATAGCGAGTGCGTGATTCCCCAATTAGAGCAAGTGTGAAATATGAAGGGTAACTTTGAATCCGATAAAAATCAAAATCAGCAAGGCGTCGGGGATTCACTCGCCCAAAATCAAGTTAACAACAATTATGCCCAGGGCAATGTAACTACTATGATGCGCGATCGCTTTGAATTGCTAAGTGCCTACCTCGACGGTGAAGTGACGGCGACAGAACGCCGGCAAGTTGAGGAGTGGCTGACAAATGACCCCACTACGAAGCGTTTGTACTCGCGACTGCTGATGATGCAGCAGAGCTTTCAGGCAATGCCGGTGCCTGCTGCACAACAATCTGCACAGGAGTTGGCGACGAAGGTTTTGCAGCGGGTGGAACGCAAGCCGAAACAAACTTGGATTTTGGGTGGAGGTGCGATCGCAGCTTTGTTGGTTGCGGTGGTGTCCGGTGTCGGTGGCGGCCGCCAATTGTTTGCTCCTCAGTTTGCTCGATCGCCCGTTCCTGCTGAATCTGACGGTTTGATGATGGCTTTAAACGAGCCTCTGGTGGAGATGGTTAATCCCAATGATTTGATGCTTGGGGTGAATGCACCGATCGTGGATATTCCCAAAGTTGGTGTAGCAACCCCTCAAAAGTAATTGCTAAAGGCGCAGTAGGATTTCTGTTTTGAGCAATAACGAAAGTTGCTAAGCTCCCTAAAAAAGGGGGCTTTTTGCTGTTTTTCCCAGTTTTTTAAGGTGATATATCCGTTGACATTTTCCCGCCTTTGAATGACGAATTGTGGGGCGATCGCATCTTAATATGCGAGTAGGTAGCGAGTGGAATTAGAGCGGGCGATTCCCTACGGGATAGCTTCGCTTCACGCACTTGTCATCGGTTTTTTGCAGATGTGCGATCGGCAACAGCAATGCCTCCTCAATTTCCTGCCGCACAGCAGGAGATACATTAGAAGCGCTATTGAGGCAATATACCAGCAATTTCACTCGTCATCATCAGAAAATAGAGAAGGTAAATCCCGTTCTCCCCTCACGATCCGAACAATTTCAATTAAGTTGTCCAGTGCCCGATAAAGAATTATGTAACCCCTGATAGGAATTCCCCGCACAGAAGGAGCTAGTTCTTCGTAACTGCGCCCTATATTGGGGAACTTAACTAAATTACGACACTTTTTATCAAAGTCTTCAACAAATTGTTCACCTGCATCTATATTCCTAGTTGCAAAGTAATCGGTAATTTCATTGAGATCGCGACTGGCTTCAGGGGAAATAATGTAGCGGCTCATTGTTGATTTTCCCGCATTTTGCGAAATTTTTCCCGCAATCTAGCTATAACTATCTCCCCATCAATTCCTTCGCCGCGTTCAAGCTGAGCTAGTCCGGCCGCTACTTTTGGACGAGTTTCATCGACCCATTCTTGATAACGATCGCTCTGTTGCCGATCGCTTCTGTCTGCGAGTAGTTCCAAGGCCGCAGCAATTACCTCATCCACCGAAGAATACTTGCCACTTTTGACTTGGGCTTCAATGAATTTATTATGGTCAGGTTTTAGAGTAATGTTCATACGCTTTACTTCTAATAACTTTTAGCCATTATATCATTTCCAGTGGCTCTCTCCGTGTAAAGGCGAAGGGGAGGGCGAGGGCGATCAATTAAACTCGATCGCACTTGTCACCGATTTTTTGGATATTTGCGATCGGCAACAGCAATGTCTCCTCAATTTCCTGCCGCACAGCAGGAGATACATTACAACCACTATTGAGGCAATCTACCAGCAATTTATTAGCATCGTAATACTTCCTTAGCAATGAATTTTGTTGTTCGCTAAATTGCCAATCGTGACCTATATTGCGATATTTAATCATCACAGTTCTTAATTGCTGAGTCCAATCTTTACCTTTAGCATTCCACCACTCGCGCTCGCTTCTCCACCACTCCTGTACTCTGTTTGTATATGCTGAATCATATAGTTGGTCTCTGAGTTGTTGCAGAGATTGCTTCAATTCTGGTTCCAGATTTAAATTGAGAGTAAAGGCGAGGATAGAGAGAAGATTGCGACCTGAGCCTGCAGCATAAGTATAGGGAATATTAAGGTCAATTGCATAGACCATTGCAACATCAAGAACCATATCAGTAGCCAAGTCAGAGTGGCGTTCAGTAGCCAAGCCAGAGTCACGTTCATTGTCATAATAAGAAGTAAAGTCCAAGAAAAAAAGTTCAAGGGGTGGTTTAAAGGTAGGGTCAATGGCATAACCAAGAATACGGATCAAATTTAAGTCAAAATTTAAGTTAGAACGAGGGTTACTAACGCGCTCTACCTCTCGACCCAGATAAAAAGCGCGGATAGCTGATGGTTTATAAGGAGCCTTAATGGAAAAAGATTTATTTTTTACCCACATTAGGAACTGCTGCAACTGCTCATCCTCAGCGACCAGCTCATCAACTTGCTGTTTGATTAACATCAACAACTCATCAGCTTTTTGCAACATCCCAACTGCTAATAACAATACTTCTCGCCAACGCTTCTCGGTCAGGTGGCTGACCAGTTTCTCCAAAGCTTGTGGATCGGAATTGTTAACTATTTCTCTAGCCTTAAAATACTCTTGGAATGTTAGATGAGAAAACGAATAAATCCCTCTTGCCCTCTCCACTAATAAGCCATGTTGTGCCTCGATTGCCTTCAGCACAACCTCACTATGGTTCTCCAACTGAACGGGGTCAGTTCTGCCATCGGGCAAGTTAGCCAGATAGTCGGCAATCACTTGTTGGATTTGATTCTTTTCAATAAAGTAATCGCCCCGATCAAAAGTAATAGCTGCCACAAAAGCAAGTAAATGTTTCTTGCGGCACAAATTCAAATCTCGATAAACTTCATCCCGTTGAATGCCTCTAGTTTCATCCCATTTTCTGAGCATAATTTCCAGTCCTTCCTCATACAAGTTGGCTCGGTTGGATGGGAAATCTGCTTGGGCTTGGAATACTAAACAAGTCAGATTCAACAAGATAGGCGTTACTGCCAGTTCTTTGATTTGCTGATTTTTTTGCAGTTTCAGCTTCTCTACAAATTGAGATGCTAAAGCTTTCCCTGCCTCCATATTCTGGGAAAATGCCACAAACCAATTGCGAGCAAAGGCAGCGATTTGCTTATTATTAAAATCTGCTACCTCAACACAGGTAAAGGCTTCGTCGTGAAATCTGTACTTAGAAGCGGCAATTCGACAGGTAATAATAAACTGATTGTTGTAATACTTTTGGACAAACTGACGAATATGTCGGACGACTGCATCGCTA
Source organism: Microcoleus sp. SVA1B4 (assembly GCF_036700545.1). Classification (NCBI taxonomy): domain Bacteria; kingdom Bacillati; phylum Cyanobacteriota; class Cyanophyceae; order Oscillatoriales; family Microcoleaceae; genus Microcoleus; species Microcoleus sp. SVA1B4. The sequence goes on along the minus strand of NZ_JAUBPB010000011.1, from coordinate 77,554 downwards.
TCAGATTCTCGCACTTCATCTAAGCCGTCCAATAAAATCAAGCCTCTGCCTTGACTGAGTACGAATTCAGTTTGCGGTCGCGCCTCAACTCCCCAACTGGCAAGTTCGTTGCTGATATATTCTAATAAGTCAAGATTAGGTATTTCAGCAAAGGTTTTCAGAGGGATAAAAATCGGTATTTTGTTGGCTTCAAATTTTGCGTGATCGCACTGAATGGCAATGTGTTTCAAAAAGGTAGTTTTACCGGAACCAGGTTTGCCGAGTACCATCAGTTTAGAGTGAGATTTCACCGCATCCAATCCAGGGACTCGTTTCTGGCGTACTTTACCCAATCCCAAGCGGTTAAAGTTATCCGCATCTGGGTTGAAGTCTCTGAGTAAATCGCGAATTTCTCCGGGCTGCCAACTGGTAATTTCCTCCAAAATGTTGACTTCAACGTAGAGGTTGCTGACATCAACGGGCTGTGCAATATCCAACAGTTGCATTTTGCTGTAAAGCTGTTGGATTTTGGTGTGGCATTTTTGCCGTATTTCTTGCACTACCGAATCAATATGCTGTTGGCAAAAATCTTTAACCCCCCCAACCCCCCCTTGGTAAGGGAGGGCTAAAGGAGGACGATCGACAATTTCTTCCCAATTCAACTGCAAAACCGTGCAGAAAGCCTTGAAAGCATTAGCTTTAATGGGTTCTCTTCCTCCTAAAAAACGCCTCCAAGTTGGTAGAGACAGGCCATCGGCATAGGGCCCGGCTTCTGTCCAAGTTCGATCGGGTTCTAATGTTTGACTAGCTTCTACTAGCCATCTGGGGTCTTCTATAGTCGAGCCCCTTTCTCTTCTAGCTTGCTTAATTTTTACTAATCCCTCCTCAGAGGCTTTGAGGGTCGTCATTATATAATTTACTTCTTTAATTGTCAATGTCAATTTTAGATCAGTTTAGCGATCGCAAACTGAGTTTGTCAAGACCCCAGCAACCAAGAGAAAATGTTCCTGACAGCAACTGCACGGCACAGGCGAAAATTCAGACATAAATCATGCAAAATTAATCCTTCAGAATGCCAGTCTCTTGTGTGTCTAAAAAATACCTATTAAATGATGAGGAAGGATAGCAAGATGAGCAATAATTTCAATGAAATTCCCTCCCGTGGTATCGGCATAAAACTTATTAGCAAAATTGCCGATAAGCTAAGCTATACACGCACTTGTGACCAGCGAAACTGTCTGTTAATTGTGAAAAGTTTTCATCCAGGTATAATACCAGCCCAGCAGACCAATCAATCTGGTTATTTGAATCGGGCAGTTGGTTTGTTAAACAGTTTTAATTTGGGATTAAAAAAAAGACAAAATCGAGACTTTTATCCGATTTATCCTCATCGAATTAAAACAATCCATTTGCAACTAAATACTGACCTCAAGAGTGTTACGCAAGTTTTATGGTGGGTCGAGCAGTTTTTTTAGAGTATCTACCCATTCCCGAAGCAGTTTTGCAGCAGTGCAAACTTGCTACGATCGAAGGGTTTACAAATGCTGTTCGCCACGCCCACAAAAATCTGCCCTTTGAAACTCCGATCAACCTTGAAATAACCGTATTTAGCGAACGCCTAGAAGTCAAAATTTGGGATATGGGAGAGCCTTTCGACCTCCAAGCTAAGTTGATTGAAGAATTACCAGCTATTTGGAGCGAGCTGGGGTTTATGCTTGACTAAAGTAAAGCTGTTCTGTAATTCCCAGCTTTCAATTGACAAGAAAAAGAAACTTTTTTGGTATGACTACTGATACTACTCCCAAGATTCTTGTGGTGGATGATGACCCATCCATCCGCACTCTAGTTCATCGCTTTTTAAATCAGAAATATCAAGTAGATTCGGCAGCAGATGGCGAGACGGCTTTAACATTGTTTGAGAAATTAAAGCCACTGCTAGTCGTTCTTGATTGGAATTTGCCGGATACTACAGGCTATCACCTCTGCCAGGAAATGCAGCGCCGTACTAATGTTTTTGTGATTATGCTAAGCAGCCGCACAGACGAAGCCGATCGACTTAAAGTCCTGTCTGCAGGTGCTGATGACTATATCTGCAAACCCTTTGGACTGGCGGAGTTGGCAATTCGTATAGAAGTTGTGTTGAGACGGATGAGGCCTGTCACTTCATCACGTATTGTATTCGATCGGTTCGCGATCGATTCAGCGCGTCGGGAAGCAACACTCAACGATCGCACTATCAAGTTAACAGCCTTGGAATTTAATATTTTGTATTTTTTGGCTAGTCATTCCAATCAATCTTGGAGTCGCCAACAGCTAATCGAAAAAATCTGGGGGTGGAACTGCGACGACACAGGAGAAAAGCAACTTGTTAGCGTGCATATCGGTCAGATTCGCAAGAAAATGATTCAAGTTGATGCTACGGGGTCGCAGTTTATTAAAACTATTCGGGGTTACGGTTACAGGTTCGAGCCGCCGAATCGCACTGCAAGGGCTATTTCCTAAGCTCATCGGCATTAACCACTTTATTTGGTGAAAAACCGATTTTCCCACGTGCCGTGGGGCAGCCAGATGCCTCCTAGGGAACGAACGCGATCGGGTAACATGAAGTAAGCCCAAGCCGTGCCTAAAGGTTTGAGGTATCGATCGAAGATTTCGATTTCCTGCCGCTGATATTCGTTTTGTGTCGGTTCCCGCAGCGGATGATAGTCTTCCAATCGATCTAAATCGGCCAAAATAGCCGAGTTTGCGAAACAGAGGAGAAAACCGCAGACTGTGCCATCTCCGGCCATCATCGCAGGATAGCCGATCGGCAGGGCAAAAAGTTGACCGCGGGCGATCGCGGGGTAAGCATTCACAACTTTTCCTTCGCAGTAGCGGAGGTAGTTGCACTCCCCCGGTTTGAGAGTGCCGTAGACAAAGACTTTCATCGGGTAGGGCCTAACCGCTAGTTTTTGCTAACATAGATGGCTAAGCTAATAGTTTAAGTCTCGCGGGCGATCGCGACTGCAATCTTGATAAATTTCGTTGTTTACCCTTTCTTATAATTCATGACTCTAGCAGTTAGTTTTATTGCTTTTGGACTTGGGCCTTTGTACTTGAGCTCTTTTTTGCCGTCCCTGCCCCTGGACAGCTTGTTTTCGACTCAAGGGATTATGGTGATGCTGCTGGCGGCCTATGCGGGGGCGATGTGGATGTTTCTCACCAGTGCTCCGAAGGTACACACGGTGATGGTATCGGATCTCGGACAAGCGAGGGAGTTCTATGAAGGTATGCTAAACCTGCCAGTAGCAGAAGTGCCGCTGCACTACTACTACAATTACGAGCAAACTTTGGGCACAACAGGTATCGATCCGCTGTATTTGTCGCCGAATGTCGGGAGGGCAGCGAGCTCTCAAACGATGGGGAGTCCCGATGGTTTGTGGTATCAGTTGATGAAAAATACCCAACTGCACATTATTAGCGGCGCCGGTGTAGGGGAAAAAAATCGCCCGCGTCACGTTTGTTTCGATCGCGATTGTTTGGATCAGCTATTGATGAGGGTACAAACTCGCGGCATTAGTTATAAAATTCGCCGGGAAAAGCCGCTAAATTTTTTGGTCAAGGATTACGACGGCCGCGTGATTGAAATGGCTGAGGTTAGTAATTAGATAAGACTCGGCGCTTGAAACCGATCCTACACAAACTTTAGTTCCCGCAGAGAGGAATCAAAGAATAAAACGGCTATTAAAGCCGAATTTGGTATTACATCCCAAGTTAGAAACCCGGTTTATCTGAAAAAACCGGGTTTCTTGTCTCTTAATTAATCTTTGCTTCCGCGCTAGATTTTTCAGATGCCGCAGCTTCCTTTATCTCTGAAATCGCTTTCCGGCTGAAAATTTGGAAGTAGAGAGAAACAAAAAACTCTTTGACTGGAAAAACGATAAAAGTCAAAGGATTAATTGTCACGATGATATTCCGCGCATCAGCTTTAGCTTGTTTGACAACTTGCTGCGCTACCCAGTCGGGAGACATAATGCCGATCGGGTTTAAATTGCTTTTAAACGGCCCTAAAATCAGTTTGCGAACGATGCAGGGCGCGTCTAGCCGGCGCAGGGTGACTAAATCTCCCAGGGCGCGTTTGCTGAGTTCGTATAAGGGACTGACAGCGGGAATTACTTCTGCTTCGGAAGTGTTGATCCAGACTTCTTTGCAAGCGATGTTTTCGTTAGTGCGGACTGTTAAGAAAAAGAGTTCCATCAGCCGCCACGCGGAAAAAGTGTTAATTTCGTATGAGTTGGCGATCGCCTCTCCTGTTCTTTCTCCCTGTACGTTAATTCCGTGATTGATGACGAGAATATCGACTTTTTCTAATAATTCTGCTAAATCTGCCTCTTGACCTATTTGCCAATTTATGGTTTTTACAGGCAAATTTTCGCCGTCAATATTCAAAGTAATTGTTTGATTTCCAGATGTGAGGGCGATAACTTTTGCACCAGCTTTGTGCAGGTGTTTGAGAAGCAAACGTCCTAAAGTTCCCGATGCACCGGTGACGGCTACAGTTTTGCCTTTGAGAGAAAGTGCTGTACCCATAAGTTTATCTATTAAGGTGAAAGTACCGCAATAGTAAGCATTTTGATTGTCGAAGTGATGCCGCCAGTGATAAGGTTTATTAACTAACCACTTGCCAGGGGGAGTCAGGAAGTCTCCCGGTTGGTGGGTGATGTCGGTTAATTCGTCTGCACCTTTGATGCCGCACGCGCGGGCGATCGCGCTCAACAAAAAGCCTAAAGTATAAATACAACCCGCTGCTGCGCCCCAGTGATATTCCGGTAGCCCAAAATAAGCTACAACCCACAGCAACAAGCCCAAAACCATCATCGCCACACCTTCGGGCACGTCGTGACGCCAGTGTGCTTGCTTGTAAATTGTCTCGCTGACGGGGGTCAAATTCGGGCGGAAAACGCGGTGATGCCAAGTGTGCAGCTTTTGCAGGGGGGCCCAATAATGGGACACGACGTGATAAAAATCTCGTATTATTTCTGCCCAGCAGACAGAAGCTATTGCCACAGCGCCGACTATCCAGTAATTTACCATGCTCACATTAGTTTGAAATTTGAGATATTAGAGATTGTCTGCTTTGAAAGATAACTCAAAATGGCTTTTATTGCTAGTCTGGCAGTTGACTCAGGCGTTTTAAAATCTGCAAAACCCGGTACAATTCATTGCCGGGATTGGAAATAACAAATTCAGCAGAGCGGGCATACTGGGGAGTTTCGCCTCTAACTAACTTGACAAAAGAGAAGTTAGCACCTGTGGAAATCATCCCAAAAGTAGGAGTTTCTGGATCGGGCTCGGCGAGCATATATGTCAGGAGTTGGGCAAGTGCTTCGTCAGTTGAAAAGGAAAGTTGTTTGGATTCAATTACTGTCACCCACAAGTTTGCTTTCATAATTAGGATATCTATTCTGCCTTCGATGATTCTGCCTTCGTCTTCCTCTTGAATGGATCTCGACTTTTCGGCTTTGACTTGAAAAGGAGACTCATAAAGACCCGCAATAAACAAAATAGGGCTGATGATTGTTAGCTTGACTGCATTTTCCAATACAGGCGGGTTGTCTACCAAGTTGAAGTATATGTCTTGGACGCGATCGAGCAATTGTTTTTCTGAGTCGGTTACTTCGGGTAAGTTTTCTTGCCATTCTCGGAAAAATTCGCTGTTGCGAACTCGCTGTAAGCCGAAGTTATCGATTAGATAGCGGAGGTTGATATCTCTTGCTTGTAGTTTTTGCATGATGATTAATAAAGGGGTTTATGCAGAAGTGTTGAATGCTTATTTGATAGGATTCTGAAAATAGACATACGAATCCTATAAACTGCTGATTTCAGCAATTAAAAACAAGTTCCTTAAACCAGTGAATATAGCTGATTTTCTCACACATAAAAGCCTGTAAATATCGTAAGTTGTCTAAGAGTTTATTTCCAATAATATCAGGAACTTCAACTAACTGAAGCAACAAATAACAAATCAAACAGGCATAGATTTGGATCTTAATTCCATTAGTATTTTTAGTAATTAGACGAGCCAATTTTAAATGCATTTTTAAGAATTTCCACAGCAATTCAATCTGCCATCGTCTTCGATAAATTTCTCCAATTTCTTCATTGGTATATGCTAATTCTCCTGATTCAGGCAAATTAGTCACAAACCTAAATTCAGTCCGTGTTTCTAAATCTGAAAAAGTCACTAATCTTACTTTAACTTTTCGTTCGTCACTCCACACTTCATAAGTTCCATCTTCCTTCATGTTGATAGTAGAATTATTTTTAATTCGTAGTACAAAATATTGATTTTCTTTTTTCATCAATGCTTGAACACGTTCAGAACTAGAAAAACCTCTATCCATTACAGCAACTCCATTTTGAGGTGTGGCTGCTATGGTTTCATCGACCTACTGACTGTCATGACCTTGACCAAAATGAATGTGTACTCCATCAATTATTTCCCGTTTATTGTCCGTTCCAGCAAATAATTTTACTTGATGATATTCCTGTTGCCATAGTAATTTACTTGTTAACGTAACTATCGTTGAATCTAAAGGAAATAAACTCATTCTATCTTTGCTGATTAATTGACGTTTTAGATCCCCTTGCAATCTTTCAAAGATTTTTACAAAAACATCAATATCTCTATGCTTACTAGCCTTTGAAAAAGTTGATATATCTAGGGAAATATCTCGACTGTTTAAACGGGAAAATAGGGAACGCATAGTATCCAGACTTTGGTCAAAACTAAACCCTAGCCAGCAGGAGACAAATGTGAAGCTATCTAAAACTGGATAATCATCTTTGGGTAAATGGGCGAGATACCGTTTGACAATTTTGGGGAAGTTAGAAAATAGCATTTCAGTTGATTATTAATAATTTATAACTCTGCAATTATACATTGTTGGGCCAATTTTAGCAATTTTTTCCTATCATTCAACACTTCTGGGGTTTATGGTTATTAATAAGTTTAGCAAAATTGGGGTTTTTAACCGCAGATGAACGCAAATGAACGCCGATGAAATTCTGAGTAAGTTAATTTGGCCCAGATGTCTGTTCATTGGGATTTGCGATCGGCAATTCGCTGTTTTTGTCCAGCTTGCATTTGCAACAATTTTTGAACAATCTCATTATGCCTGATTGTTCAGCTAGCTTAAAAGTTGGGTAAATTATTTTTTTTGCAAAAGGTCGATCGCACTCAATCAATACTGAGGCAAAAACCGGGTTTTTTTAGGCAAATCAATCGTGGTTCGCAGCCGATTCCGATAGAAAAACCCGGTTTATTGATCCAAAATCTACGCTTTTAGGCTCCGCAACCATAAAACAAGGTGATGACACCCTGTGCGTCCAGGAATATATCTACAATCGGCAAGTTTGCCGTGCCCTTTCATCCTCCGGTTCTTGCCACCCAAAAGCAAAATGACTTACCGCATTAATTTGCGGCGTCGCCGAGCGAATTGCCTGCATTTGAATCTCCAAAGACGGCCGATTTTTCAGAGGTTTTCCCCAATCTCCAGCAATGGCAGGAATGATTTTTGCTCCCGGAGGCGCTAAACTTACAGTCCGCTGCACTTGTGGGACAATGCAGCTTACATCCCCGCAATTTCCGTAAGACATGGCGTGGAATTCCATTGCAGCCGGAAAGGTGTCCCAAGGCTGCAATCTCGAATCATATCCCCCTTGATTTATCGCTTGATTTGCAGTGGGAAAAAACACTGCTCCTACAGGAATTCCCATCCTTTGAGCGGGTTGAATTGCTATTCCCAAAAAATCTAAAATCCCTTGGACTGCGTGAGCAACACTCAGTTTCCACAGGTCTTTTTGCAGAGTGCCGGTATCGGGAAGTCGCGGTGTCGGTTTTGGTGTGGGAGTTGCAGGGTTTGGCTTGTTAGGGGCGGGATTTGTTGAGGCCGATCTTGATGCGGCATTCTGGCTTCTAGAAGGTGGAGTTGCTACTGACATCGCCTGCGGAATTCGACCCTGCCAAAGAGGTTCTCGCTCAGTTGGATACTGTTTGACTACTGCTTGAACGTCATTAGGATTGATAAATCCCTTAGTCAAATATCGCTGAATTAAATCTCGCCCTTGCTGATTGCTAGCCCGCTGCAAAAGAACTTGCTGCGATGCTGGGCCGTAAATCCACAAGTCTTGAACTTTGGTAGCAACTGAAGCGGGCCCGATGCCCCTTAGATAGCGAATGTAGTCGAATAACATTCCTTGGGGCTTGCGCTTGACTATTTGATTTACTAACAAAGTATAGTCTTGCCGTGCTTGTGGGTTGTACGGATCGATAAAGGCTTGATTGCCCGGAACTTCTCCGAAGTCCTGGTTAATTGCTGCGTCTTCGCTTACTATTAAACTTGTCTGATTTTTACCGTTGATAGCGAGGGTTTGCTGTCTGTCTGGACGCTGAGCATAGCTATAGCCAAAGTTCATGGTAAATAACCAGGCGTATACTTTTAAACCTCGTTGTTTGCCTTTGGCGATCGCCTTTTCTAACAAGTCGTATTTCTCGTAACCGCGATTTCTCACAACAGAAGGCCAAGCCGTAGGATTGTCTGCAACTGGGAGAAGCACTTGACCATCGTAAAACACTTCGACATAGACTTGGTTGTAGCCTTTATTCACAACTTTGTCTAATACTCGATCGAGTTCTCCGGGTCTGACATCGCAGGGATACAAACGCAGCCAAACTGCTTGGGTTTCGGGCCAAGTTTTTTTACGGCATTCTGCTATTTCCCGCGCGTGTTTGTTCAAAACAGCAAAATATGCTTGCTGAGATTCCCGTTTTCCTGACAGGGCGGCGCGGCGCAAGTCTTCTTTTTGATTGACCTGTTCTTGGGATAATTGGCAATAGGCTGATGTTTGGGCAAAAGCTGCTTGATTTCCGATAAATGGCCAAACAAGCTGGCTGATGAAGCTACTGGTTAAAACAGCAGTTACCGCACTTAAAAAGCGTCGCTGGTGTTGCAAATTCGCGATGCGAGTTGGTGCAATTTTCATGGGAGAATTGAATGGGGTTTTTTGGTTTTAATTGGGTGACGATCGCATTTTTGCGATCGCGCTCAACAAGCAGCTACAAATTTTCTACTTTTTTCCGTTGACTTAGTTATGGCACAAGTCGATCGCACAATGCAAATTCTATCTGGCGGCTATTTATATTATGTGCTCGAATAACGGCAGGCAAGATAAGACTCGCCACTTGAAACCGCTATTCTACAAACGAAGTCCCTCTCTAACATACTAAAGAATAAAATGGGTAAAAATCCCGGAATTGAAATCATATCCAGTTTAATGTTTCAGTGTTTTTTCCCTAAATGCTGCATAAAAAAGCGCCTGCATACAGTGGGCGCTAAAAGCAGTTGATATTTCTACTAAAAATTGTTAACACTCAAATATCAAGGATGAAAGATGAATTATTAAAATTTATCCTTGATCCTAAATTTTGAGATTAAGCTCCTCTGTTAAGAGCAGCTTCAATCTGCTGAAATTCTGACTCAAGGCGCTTTTTCAATTTTTCAGGAACGGGACGGTTTGGATAGGAACTGTAATGTCCGGCCAAAGAGTTTAATGCCGTCCGCATTGTCGTGAAAGAGGCCAGCTTGGTAAGAGCGGGATCGCGGCGGTATTCAGCAAAAAAATCGTTGATACTTGTGCGAGCCTTGGCTTGAGCGGCTGCTTTTTCCGGCGTGCCCTCTGGCAAAGTGAGCGCTGTTCTCAAGCTGTTCACTAATGCTAATGTGTCTTGGCCATAATCTCCACTCAGAGTGGCCGGAACATTGGTACAGCCCGCTACGCCGATGACAAGAACTAATACCAGGGCTAACAGACGGGAAATGTAATGCTTCATAAGGGTTAAGAAAAATGGAAGCGAAAGCTGCAATCAAAATTAACCTTTATCCTATCTCGAATGGAGGTAATAATGCCAATTTTTCAAAATCTTTGCATCGATACCATGAAACATAAAATTTGTCAATCTAAAATCTAAAATCTAAAATCTAAAATCGATTGATTTGTCCAGCAACGACGGAGAGAATTTGGGTTTGTCGCAGCCACTGAGCATCAAAAGCGCCTAAGTGAGTTGTAGTAATCAGAGTTTGAAATCGTTCTTGAATTGTTTCTAAAAGTTGATTTTGGCGGCTCAGATCGAGTTCTGCAAGTACGTCGTCTAGCAACAGTAAAGGCGCTTCGCCGACGACTTCTTCAATAAGCTGCAATTCGGCTAATTTTAATGCTAATACCAGAGTTCGCTGCTGACCTTGGGATGCGTATTGACGAGCTGGGGTATTGTTAATGGTAAATGTAATGTCGTCGCGGTGAGGGCCGACTAAAGTGGTTCCTTGAAACTGTTCTGCGATCGCCCTTTTTTGAATTTTCTCTAAAAATGCTTGCCGCACTCCTTCGAGATTGTCTTTAGCGATAAATTCTGAACTTACTTCAATATTAGCATCGTATTTTACATCTAAAACTTCTGCTGAACCGCTAATTGAACGGTGCCAATTTCGAGCTAAAGGCATCAAACGCTCCAAAATTCGATCGCGCCTGCGGATAACGCGAGCGCCCGCTGTCGCCAACTGCGCGTCCCACAAAGCTAATTCTGAACTGGGAATTGGGAATTGGGAATTGGGAATTGGTAAGTCTTCTGTATTTTCTGGTTCGGGACTTTCGGGTGCAATAAATCGCATCTTGTCAAAACTGTCGGAAAATTCCGCTTTCCTGATTTCTTTAGAACGTTTCAACAGAGCGTTTCGCTGGCGCAAAATTTGGTTGTACTGCTGCAAAATGTGAGCGTAAATCGGTTCTAACTGGATGACTAGGCGATCGATCCAATTACGCCTTCCTTCGGGCCCGCCCCGCACTAAGTCCAAATCCAAACAAGAAAATTGCACTACATTTAAGACGCTCAAAAAGTCTAAATGGCGGCGCAGCGGTTCACCGTTGAGCTTCAGTGTCCGACGCGCCCCTGAGCGAAGAGTTAAAGCTAAGTCGATCGCTCCGGTTTGACGTTCGAGTGTAGCATCAATTTGCCCGATCGGCTTTGAGTCGAGTATTAAATCGCGATCGCGCCCTACCCGGTGGCTTTTTAATGTAGAAAGCAACTCTACCGCTTCTAATAAGTTAGATTTTCCTTGAGCGTTATTTCCTACTAAAATGGTTTTGGGAGCGTCAAACGCTACCTTTTGATCGAAGTAGTTCCGAAACTGCCGTAGGTGCAGCGTTTTCAAATACATAATATTAGTAATTGGTAATTGGTAATTGGTAATTCGTAATTCGTAATTCGTAATTCGTAATTCGTAATTCCTAATTGGTAATTGGTAATTGGTAATTGGTAATTCGTAATACACTCATCGTAGGGCGCACCTTACGGGTTGGTAGCCACGAACGAGCATTTACGATTGCGATTTTCGCCGACCGTTGCGCTCGCAATGACATTATAACGAACTAATAAATGCTTAATCGTGACACAATCTATTTAGTCTGCGGAGGAATGAGTTTCGCTGTGAGCCAGGGGTTTCAACCCTGGCGGATCTTCTTGAAAATAGTACCCAATCGAGCGCTCTAGCTAATAATCAAACTTAGCTCACTATCCGTCAGCCGTTAACACTATTTCCTAGATTTGTTGTAAAAGCGCACAAACAGTTTTTCCATTTCAATCCAGACAAACATCAGAGCGCTGAAACCGAAGCAAACTAGCAATTCAAAAGGCGACAAATAGTGAGTGCCGAAAAATGCTCTCAGTGGCGGAACGTAAATCAGCATTAATTGCAAAGCAGTAGTAACAATCACAGCTCCCCAAACAAAAATATTAGTCAAGGGATTTAACTCGATAGTTAGCTGAGTGTTAGACCGAATTGCGATCGCGTGACCCATTTGTGCCAAACAAAGAGTTGTAAACACCATTGTTTTCCAAGCTTCGGGATCTCCAACATGGTTAGGGTTGGTGGTATATCCATAAGCCCACGACATCATCGCGATCGTCAAAATTGCAAAAATAATCCCGATGCGAATTATGTAAGAACCCAAACCCCGCGCAAAAATACTTTCTCGCGGACTGAAAGGAGGCTTTTTCATCACGTTCGGTTCCCCCGGTTCCACAGCCAAGGCCAAAGCGGGAACGCCGTCTGTTACTAAGTTCATCCACAAAATTTGCAGAGGCGTCAGCGGCACTCCTCCCAAACCGATTAAAGGTGCGGCCGCAATTGTCAAAACTTCGCCGATGTTGCTGCCCAAAATGTATTTAATAAAGCGGCGAATATTGCTATAAACCACTCGCCCTTCTTCAGCGGCGGCGACAATAGTGGCGAAGTTGTCGTCGAGGAGCACCATATCGCTAGCTTCTTTGCTGACATCGGTGCCGGTAATCCCCATGGCGATGCCGATATCGGCTTGTTTCAAGGCGGGGGCGTCGTTAACGCCGTCGCCGGTCATGGCGACAAATTTGCCCCAACTTTGCAAAGCTTGGACAATCCGCAATTTGTGTTCGGGGGAAACGCGGGCGTAAACGCTAACCTGTTCGACTTGCTGTTTGAGTTCTTCTTGGCTGAGCTTTTCTAATTCTTGACCGGTGAGAACTCGATCGCCCTCTGTTGCAATACCTAAATCGTAGGCGATGGCTTTTGCAGTCAACTGGTGGTCTCCTGTAATCATCACCACCCGAATGCCTGCATCGCGGCACTTCACCACTGCTTCCCGCACTTCCGGGCGGGGCGCGTCCAGCATACTGACGAGTCCCAGCCAAATCATGTCTTGTTCGCTGGTTTCCTCAGAACCTTCGGGCGGCAGGTTTTCCCAGAGTTTGTACGCAAACCCGAGGACTCGCAAACCGCCGCTTGCCATGTTGTTGTTTTCGACGAGGATGCGATCGCGCATTTCCTGGGTTAAAGGTTGTACTCGATCGCCGACTATAATGCCTTTGCAGCGCTCCAAGGTCAACTCTGGAGAACCTTTGGTCAGCATCAAATAATTCGCCTGCTGTCCTTCTGCTGCAGGAAATCCCGAATGTCCTGATCGGCCGGGCACTTCGCAAATCACGCTCATCCGTTTGCGTTCGGAAGAAAAAGGAAATTCCGCCGTCCGCGGCAGCAATTGAGACTGTTTTTCCTTATAAATGCCTGCTTTTCCCGCTACACAAAGCAGAGCTCCTTCTGTGGGGTCGCCTAAAATCTGCCATTCTTGTTTTTCTTGTTGCAATACTGCGTCGTTGCACACTGCACAGGCAATTAATAAAGATTCGAGTTCTGGATATTCCTCTAAATTATTAATTTTGGCCGCTGTCAGGCGATCGGTAAAATCTCCGATCGGGGCATAGCCATCCCCTGCGACGGCGACTGTGCAATCGCCCGTAGACACTAGCTGAACTACCATTTTATTTTGAGTCAGAGTACCTGTTTTGTCAGAACAAATGGTAGTAACCGATCCCAAAGTTTCTACTGCAGGCAGTTTGCGAATCAGGGCGTTTCGCTTCACCATCCGCCTAGTTCCGAGTGCTAGAGTGACTGTCACGACTGCTGCGAGTCCTTCGGGAACCACAGCCACAGCCATGCTTAGAGAAACTTCTAACAAATCTTCAAACCTGCTGGTATCGAACCCGATGCCGCCGTTTTGGAAGGTAATCATGCCGCCGATGACGACTATTGCGACTAAGGTTAGGGCACCGGAGACTAGAACATTTCCCAACTGGCTCATCCGCTGTTGCAGGGGAGTCGGTTCGGTTTCTACTGACTGAAGCATGGTTGCAATTTTGCCCAGTTCAGTTTTCATTCCGGTGTTGGTGACGATCGCCTTTGCTCGTCCCTGAACAACTTCTGTGCCCTGAAAAATCAGGTTGAGTCGATCGCCCAAGGAAGCATCTTCTGGAAGTTCTAGATCGGCTTGCTTGGTTACTGCTAGAGCTTCTCCTGTCAAAGCAGATTCTCTGACTTGCAGATTTGATGTTTCGATCAAGCGTGCGTCTGCTGCTATTTTTACCCCAGCCTCCAACAGCATCACGTCTCCGGGTACGAGTTCTTTGGCTGCTATTTCCGAAGTTTTGCCGTCCCGCAGGACTCTGACTAGGGGAGAAGCGAGGTTTTTGAGGGCTGCGAGGGCTTTTTCGGCGCTGCTTTCTTGGAAATAGCCGAGAATGCCGTTGAGTATGACGATCGCAAAAATGGCGATCGCATCTTTGGGAAAAGTATTCGACCTGATGTCCAAAAAACCCGAAATCACGGCCACACCCATCAGCATCAACAACATGATGTTGGTGAACTGATCGACAAAAATCGACCACGGGCTGCGGCCTGCTGTTTCTTCGAGTTCGTTGGGGCCGTATTGCTGCAAGCGTTCTGACACCTGTGGGCTGCTCAAGCCAGCGTCTTTGTTGCTGCTTAGCTGCTTGAGAGTTTTGTCAATTGCTACGGTGTGCCAAGAAGAGGGAGAATTTGAAGACATAAATTACGATCGAGCATGGGGAAATTAGGCGAAGGAGGCCGGACAGCGACAGCCGATGGATGTGGCTGATTACAGTCAGAGACTTTTAAGTTTTGAGTTCTGAATCAAAAACTGTTTAACTTGGGACTGGTTTTGGGCGGTTCGATGCCGGGGAAGCAAAAAGCTTTTAACTTCACTGCGTCTGGCGGCTCGATCGCGCCCTTTGTACGCCTACGGCTGATAGCACCTATCCACCTTACCAAAAATAATGGGTTTAAAGCCCCGTCCTTCTAGGACAAAAGCCCAAGCAGTGATGCTTGGAATCCCCGCGCGTTCACGCCCGGAAAAATGTCAATACTAAAAATTAGCAATTCTTTCGGCTATTACACACAAAAGGAGCTGAAAGCAAGAATGACTTTAGTCCGGGGATGCAAGCGTGCGCGGCAGGTTAAAACCTACCTTAAAAAAAACGTCATAAAGCGCTCGTATCCGAACTCATCTATTCCCGGTGTTAAAAGAAAAAGGGCGCTGCGATGAAATACCGGGCCCAGTCTTTGAACTTCCAACGGCTGAGTTTTGTCAGTAAATGCTTATAGTTCCGGCAAAAGCTGAGGCTGTGGCGAGGGGGTTCACAATCGTTGGGATTTTTCCCACACCGAATTTTGCAGGCCTCCTGACATTGGGCAGAATTTTTGCTTTTTTCCCTATTCCCCCAGCCTTCTATTACCAAAACTTTAATTTACTTAATACTTCTTAACAATCCCGCTTTTCCAGAGAAAGCCAACAAAGGCGATCGGCCCACGGGACGGTTCCTGGCAGTTGCACCCCCACAGCAGGGCGATCGAAGCAAACTCTGCGTTTATTGTTGCCCTCTCGCATCTACCCTCAGAAGGAGATTTGCCCGTACTTTCCCCCCCGATATTTACCTTCTTAGAGAGATAAGTTTCTGTAATAATTTGTAATAAACAAACGCAGGCGAGCATTGTATAAAGATTATCAGAGGGTTGAAACGACAGGCCAAAGTTAACAAAAACCCTGATTGACAAGGTTTGTCGCATCTCATAAAAGGTGTAAAATTTTCTAAGGTTTCTTAAACCTCCGTTGCAATGTAACAATAGTGCAGGTAGCGGAAAGGGAGAGATCGATGGGACCAGCAGATTAGCTGGCATCAAATTTCAACCCTTGCAGGCACTCGTAGCCTGAACAAATTTAACTTAACGGTTTTATACCGCAACCAAACTCAATTAACTCAAATAGGAGAGTTCTTTCATGTTTGACGCATTTACAAAAGTGGTTTCCCAATCTGACGCTCGGGGCGAATTTCTAGCTCAGGGTCAACTAGATGCTCTCAGCAGCATGGTTTCCGACGCCAACAAGCGGATTGATGCAGTAAACCGCATCACCGGCAACGCATCCAGCATCGTAGCCAATGCAGCTCGCACCCTGTTCGCTGAACAGCCTCAACTGATCGCTCCTGGTGGCAATGCTTACACCAACCGCCGCATGGCAGCTTGCTTGCGCGATATGGAAATCATCTTGCGCTACGTCACCTATGCAACATTTGCAGGCGACGCCAGCGTTTTGGACGACCGCTGCTTGAACGGTCTGCGTGAAACATACCAAGCTCTGGGAGTTCCCGGTGGCTCAGTTGCAGCCGGCGTGCAAAAAATGAAGGAAGCAGCGATCGCGATCGCTAACGACCCCAACGGCGTTACCCGTGGTGATTGCAGCTCGCTGATGTCTGAAATCGGCAGCTACTTCGACCGCGCTGCCAATGCAGTCGGCTAAAAATAGCCCAGCGAACCTTTCTTGTAAAGAAGCGAGCATCGCATTTTTGCAAACAATCATTTTTGTACAAAAACAACACAACATTAGGGAGAAACCAGAACAATGAAAACCCCTTTGACTGAAGCAGTAACCGCAGCCGATTCTCAAGGCCGTTTCCTCAGCAGCACTGAACTGCAAGTCGCCTTCGGCCGTTTCCGCCAAGCAGCAGCAGGTTTGGAAGCAGCCAAAGCTTTGACCGCCAACTCTCAGCGCTTGATCGACGGTGCAGCTCAAGCTGTGTACAACAAATTCCCGTACACACAACAAATGCAAGGCCCTAACTACGCTTCTACCCCAACCGGTAAAGCCAAGTGCTCTCGCGACATCGGCTACTACCTGCGGATGGTAACCTACTGCTTAGTTGCAGGCGGCACCGGTCCAATGGACGAGTACCTGATTGCAGGTGTTGACGAAATCAACCGGACATTTGAATTGTCTCCTAGCTGGTACGTTGAAGCTCTCAAGTACATCAAAGGCAACCACGGTCTGAGTGGCGACGCTGCAACTGAAGCGAATTCCTACATCGACTACGCAATCAACGCTCTTAGCTAGATTTGCGTGATGCCCGGAATTGTAAGCTGCTGTTAGCTTAAGTGTTAGCGGTTGTTTAGAATTCCGGGCATCTGCGATCTAAGCCTAGTTTTGCAAATACTTTTTTAAGCAGTTTTCAGTTTTTAAAGCAAAAAAGGGAGAAGCGAAGATGGCGGGATTAGGTGCAGCAGAACGGTTGGGAATAAAAGCATTTGAAGAAGCGGGACGAGTAGAACTGCGCCCCCACTGGACGCAAGACGATGCAAAAGCAGTTATTCGCGCTGCTTACAGCCAAGTTTTCGGCAACGAGTATTTAATGTCGAGCGAACGACTTACCAGTGCTGAATCTCTGCTGATGCAAGGGCAGATTTCAGTGAAAGATTTTGTGCGGTCAATTGCACATTCCGAAACTTATCGGAAAAAGTTTTTTTATCCGAACTCGCAAACGCGCTTAATCGAGCTTAATTACAAGCATTTGTTGGGTCGCGCTCCTTACGACGAGTCGGAAATTGCTTTCCACGTTGATTTGTACAATGCAGAAGGCTACGAAGCTGAAATCAATTCTTACATTGACTCAGTTGAGTATCAAGAAAATTTTGGCGACAGTGTAGTGCCTTACTATCGCGGTTTCGCGACTCAAAGAGGTCAAAAAACCGTCGGTTTTAACCGGATGTTTCAATTGTACCGGGGTTTTGCTTCGAGCGATCGCTCGCAAAACCAAACCCAAGCCCGCCTGACTTGGGAAGTAGCGAGAAATATGGCTTCGCCGATACACACAGCCTCCACCGGAAAAGCCCTTGGCGGCACATCCGGCGGTTCTCGCGACCAACTCTACCGAGTCACCGCAATGCAAGGTGCGGCTAAGTTTTCGCCTCAAGTGCGACGGACTACTACCGAATATCTCGTGCCTTACGAGCAACTTTCGAGCCGCTTGCAGCAAATCAACAAACGTGGCGGCAAAGTGGTAAGTATTACCACAGCTTAAAGTTTGTGTATTGACGTTTTTTGGAAACGTCTTTAGCAAAGTAGGACTAAGGATAAAAAATTCTTCAATTTTATGTGGATATGTAAGGTGTGCAGTGCACACCCTACTTTGAGGCATATTATCCTTAGTCCTAAAAATTTCAAGTGCAACCAAGCATTAAACTTTTGTCATTAATAATTTAGGAGAAAATCTGGTGGCGATTACAACAGCAGCGTCCAGACTAGGAACATCCGCATTGAGCGATGCGCCGAAGGTAGAACTGCGCCCGAACTATAGCAAAGACGACGTTGAAACTGTGATTCGTGCGGTTTACCGTCAGGTGCTGGGCAACGACTATTTAATGAAATCCGAGCGACTTACAAGTTCCGAGTCTTTGCTGCGGGACGGAAGTTTGACGGTACGAGAATTTGTACGCGCTGTAGCTAAGTCAGAACTGTACAAAACCAAGTTTTTCTACAACAGCTTCCAAACTCGGACGATCGAACTAAACTACAAACACTTGCTCGGTCGCGCTCCCTACGACGAATCTGAAGTAGTTGAGCACTTAGATTTGTACCAAACACAAGGCTACGACGCTGATATTGATTCTTACATCGATTCAGTAGAGTATCAAGAAAACTTCGGCGAAAGTATCGTCCCTTACTACCGCGGCTTTAACACCCAGCGTGGTCAAAAAACCGTTGGTTTTACCCGGATGTTCCGGTTGTATCGCGGCTATGCAAACAGCGATACATCTCAACTAGAAGGCAATAACTCTCGCTTAGCTGTCGAACTCGGCACTAACAGCGCTACGGCTGTAGTTGGGCCTTCTGGCGGTAACGAAGGTTGGGCATATCGGCCTTCTGCCAGAAACGTAACTCCCAGCAGCACTTTCGGCGGCGCGGCAGCTTACGGCAAAGAAGGGCGGCTGGTGCGCGTGGAAGTTTCGGGCATTCGCACGGGCGGCTATCCCAGCGTGCGCCGCAGCAGCAAGGCTTTCATCGTACCTGTTGAGGAGTTGTCCTCGCAAATGCAGAAATTTCAACGCATGGGCGCGAAAATCGCCAGCATTACTCCAATTTAGTCAGTTGGCAGTTGGCAGTTGGCAGTTGGCAGTTGGCAGTTACTAGCTTTTAGTCAACAGTCAACAGTCAACAGTCAACAGTCAACAGTCAACAGTCAACAGTCAACAGTCAGAATTACCAATTACCAAGAAGCTTATGTTGGGTCAAATTGTAGCTGGAAAAAGTGGCAATACAGCTTCGGCTAGTCGCTGCTTTCGGTATGAAGTTGTGGGCTTGCGCCAAAGCGATGAAACAGATAATGTGGATTATTCGATTCGATCGAGCGCGAGTACATTTATCACTGTGCCTTACAATCGGATGAATCAAGAAATGCAGCGGATTACTCGCATGGGCGGGAAAATTGTCAGCATTCATCCTTTAAACGCGGGTGCAGAATCATCCCATGACTCATCCCATGAATCATCCCACGATCACCAATAGTTTGGTTGCAGGGGCGATGAAAATCGCTCCGACACAAGCTAGAAGGGGCGATGAAAATCGCTCCTAGACAAACTTTCGTCCACTCCAAGCGGACTAAGAGTTAATGTAACCCGCCCCGGCGGGTTTTGTCTGTTTAGTAGCGATTTTAATCGCCAAGTTTCCTTGCAGGTTTTGTCTGGGTAGCAGCGATTTCAATAGCCGAATAACTAACAACTATAGCAATCCTCGCATCATTTGTGAATTTCTTACTCCCTCCCCTTGATAAGGGGAGGGTTGGGGTGGGGTAAAAAGTTTACGACTCCTGCAAGGATTGCTATAATAACTAATAACTAATGACTATGAATTATTACGAATCCGACTCACCGCCGGCGGGTGTAGCTGAGGGCGAGTCTTTAACTGTTGAACAGGCGATCGCAAATTTGCACTCCCAAGATTACAGTCTCCGGTATTATGCTGCTTGGTGGGTGGGCAGATTTCGAGTCAAGGAACCGGCAGCCATTGCAGCTTTAATTGCCGCATTGGAAGAAGAGTCAGAACAAACGAAAATCGGCGACTATTCCCTATTACGAAATGCGGCGCGGGCTCTGGGTAAATTGGGCGACAAGCAAGCCTTACCTGCTTTGATTCATTGTTTGGAATGCGCTGATTATTACGTCCGAGAAGCGGCGGCTCAAGCTCTAGAAATGCTGGGCGATATCGATTCTATTGTGCCACTAATGAAGCTATTGGATGGGGGCGTAGCTGTGGCTGTGCGAGTGCCGGGAAAATCGCACCTCGTGCAACCTTACGACTCGGTAATTGAAGCTTTGGGAACACTACAAGCGACAGAAGCAATACCGCTAATTTCACCTTTTTTGGAACATTCTGTGGAGCGGGTGCAGTACGCTGCGGCGCGGGCGATGTATCAGTTAACTGGTGAGCGGGTTTACGGAGAGCGGTTGGTAAGTGCTTTGAATGGGGCTAATTTGCAGTTGAGGCGATCGGCTTTGATGGACTTGGGGGCGATCGGCTATTTGCCGGGAGCGCAAGCTATTTCTGAAACTTTAGCAGAAAATAGCCTGAAATTGATTGCGCTCAAAGGAGTTTTGGAGCATCACCTCAATCAACAAGAATCACTATCTTTGTCAGATGAAGCTATCCAAGTTATGAACTTAATGGATAGTTTACTGTGAAAAAAATTAGTTTCCAACTGAAATAGGATTGCTGTAGCGATTATCAATTGTCTGCCGTACATTCAGGAGACAGCACATTTCAGGACACAGCGCCGTGCTGTTTCCCTACCGCATATCTGTATTTCATGGAGTTGAGAACTATTTTATCGGTTTGATCCGGGTGAATCTATGACCGATTATTTGATGGAATGAGGGAGGGGGCTTTAGGTACTAATTATTATAAATTTCAGTGAAAATACTGAGGTTTGTAGCTGTAGTTGGTGAAACCGAACCTGTTAAAATAATATTACCCTCTGGATGAGTTTTCAGTTAAAAAAGTTTGGGTTTTGACTGCGGGCGATCGCGGAATGCTGGGAGATGGTTGTGTAGCGACTAGAAGTATAAATCGGGGGATTCACCATGAGCAACGATCCTTTTGAAGTCCAGGTGCAACATTTTGCAGCGCTGAAGTCCAAGTATCAAGCAACAAAATATGAAGATTCATCTCCCTCTAGTCTTCTGTATCTCATTCTGCGAAAAGCTGATTTAGAAATTGAAATTAGTAAATTTGAGTGGAAGTGGTTACAAGAGCATAAGCTTTTGGAAACAATAGAAGCTATCGAGCAAGAGCCACAACGTAAAGCTGAAGAACGAATAAAACTAGATGCTAAATTTTCTCAACTCAAGTCTAAGTTTAAAGCAACCAGAGGGCTACTCATATCCAGTCATTTGTATCCTATCCTTTGGAAACTTGAATCAGAAAATCACCTAACTGACTTAGAAGTTAAATATCTGAAAGAACAGGGGCTTACTCAAACAGTTGCTATCGTTCAAGAGATGGCGCGATTTGCTTTGCTAAAGGCTCAGTACCGAGCAACTGAATATCCAAATTGTTCGCTTGATAGCCCCTTGTATCAGATTCTCAAGCAACTGGATGCACGAGCAATATTAAGTGATGTAGAGGCTAACTGGCTGTTCAATAACCAACTGGTTGATACTCTAGAAATTTTTTGGCAACAAAAAGCTGTACGGGAATCTGAATTTGCCCAACTCAAGGATAAGTACAAAGCTAGTGAATACCCAGAAACATCTGTCTCTAGTCCGTTGTATCCCATCCTGAAAAATCTTGAGGCAGATAAGCAGTTGAGCGAGTCAGAACTTAACTGGCTGGAAGAGCATCAACTTAGCGAAACGCTTAACATTGTTTTGGAGATTGAACAGACACGGCACTTTGCTGAACTGAAAGTTAAGTATAAAGCTAATCAATCTGAGGATTCATCACCCTCTAGCCATCTTTATAAAGTTCTCAAGAAAATTGATTTAGACCATCCTCTAGGTGAGCAGGATATTAACTTTCTGAAAAAGCGTAAACTGACTGAGACAATTACTGTTGCGCTTGACAAATTTGCTGCTAGTCTCAAGTCCCAAATTCAATCTGGAGAGCCGTTGAGTGAGGCTGATTTTGATTGGGTAAAACAGAATGGACGTGATGATGTAATTACCTTTGCTATTGAAAACTATGTTGTTGATCTGAAAATAAAAATCCAATTGGGAGAGCATTTAAGTGAGGCTGATATTGATTGGCTGAAACAGAATGGACGTGAGGATGTAATTACTTTTGCCCAAGAAAAGGAATTTGCTGCTCTGAAGTCTAAGTATGATGTGTCGAACTATAAAGATCGGGCACCTTCTAGTCCATTGTACGCAATTCTGCAAAAACTGGATAAAGGAGAGCGACTGGAACCAACAGATGTTGCTTGGCTTGAGGAGAATAAACTTGAAGCATCTCAACCGAGCAATAGCTATTATGGGTGGCAGGAAGAACGCCGATATCAAGGGCAGAGACTGTTCTCTGGCAAGATTTTTACAGCTTACCACAAAATCGAAGCACTTTTTTATGAACAGGAGTACAAGAATACTGGAAATAAATGGAACTTGCCCAACGCCAGCAGTCATTGGCGCAAGGCAGGGCAGCCGAGAAGTGCATTGAAGCTGACAGAAAATCTGGACTTCGACAAAATAAAAGAAAATAAGCTAAAGTCAGCTTTGCTTACAACTAGGGGCGGTGCTTTTCGAGATATTGATAAATTAGATGATGCTGAAAGATGTGCGCTAAAAGCTATTGAGTATCAGCCTCAGAGTCATCATCCTTACACTTTGATGGGAGCTATTTGTTTTGAGCGGGGTCAATTTTTAGAGGGTGAGCGTTGGTTTAACGAGGCAATTAAACGCGGTGCTTCACCCAGAGATCAGGATGCGGAAATGAAGCGGGTTGTCAAAAATGCTAAAAATGGGAAGCGTCGGGAAGTTGTGGAATATCTGCTGAAAAAAGATCCGCAGCGGTATGCTTGGGCTAAGTTTTATCGGAACCGCCAAGACGGTTAGGATGCACAGCACAAGACATCCTAGGGCGGGTATGGAGTCGAGTTTTTTGCCGATTCGACTCTTTAACCAAGACTGTCCTACTTCGAGCAAGGTAAGCTTTTCAAGTTAATCGCCGCGCCTCACCCACGCTGCAAAAAGTTCGATCGCGCGATCGACCCAACCTACAATTAAAATGGTCACGGTAAAGCTTACAAATAAATGGCATTAGAACTAATTCAGGCTGTCGAACAAGCAGATTCTGCCGAAGGCTTGTTAAACTCCGTCAAAGCACTGGCGGCGACTCCCTCAACACAAGCAATTCCTACCTTAATTACAGTGCTCGGTTACAACAACCCAGGCGCCGCTGTTGCCGCCGTGGATGGGCTGATTCAGCTCGGAGAAGCTGCGGTGCTGCCGCTTCTAGAACAGCTTGACGGCTACAATTACGGGGCGAGAGCTTGGGCTGTTCGGGCTTTGGCGGGAATTGGCGACCCCAGGGGTTTGGAGATTTTGCTCGATGCGGCGGCGAATGACTTTGCTTTGAGCGTGCGACGGGCGGCGGTTAGGGGTTTGGGGACGATTTGCTGGGAATTGATGCCGGCAGAACAAATTGCAGATGCTCAACTTCGCGCTGTGAAAACGCTACTGCAAGCGTCCCGAGATCCAGAATGGGTGGTTCGCTACGCAGCAGCGGGGGGTTTGCAAGCTTTGGCGGGTGCTGCGACTGTTAAACCGGATTGGTTAGCGGAAGTTTCGGCCCGGCTTGAGGAAATCACCCAAAGCGATGAAACTACTTCAGTTAGGGCTCGGGCTTTGCTTGCTAAGGAAAAATTGTCACTTGGGTAGGGTTTGGGCGATCGTCTCTTCCAAGTCCCCTTGAGTGAGAGTCGTTAATATAAAGACTTCTTGTACGGTTTTGCCCTGTCTGGCGATGATTTTAAATCCCCCGCGGATGGGTACTGACACTCTTAATGTCATGCGGGGGATGTGTCCTTTAACTTTGTTGATGACCCCTGGCGTGACTGTTTGAATGCCCATTTTTAGGGTGAGGCGCTCTAAAATTGGTATCAAACCGGGAAGGTGGGTAGAGTGATTCCAAACTAGGCGGCCTTTGGGTTGTGCGTTCATAAATATTTAACCAAATTCAACATACCCAGTCTAAGCCACCCCTGGGGGGAACCAATTTGAATTTCCCTCAACTTATTTATCAATAACGTTACTGTGAGCGTCATTGCCAGCAAACGGAGACAATCTCAAACCGAGATTTTTGATTCCGGGGGCGCAAGCTAAGATTTGAGGGCGCAGAATTGTCCTGTACTTTTTGATGTTGTGGGTTGCTAACTGGCGGTTTTTCTAGTTGAGTGGCGATCGCCGCAAGCATTTCTGCGAGGCTGCAAGGTTTCTTGAGATAGCCGTCTGCTTTGAGTTCCAGGGCTTTTTCCATTTCGGAGGCTGTCATAAAAATAAACGGAATGCTGGCGGTTGCAGGGTGCGATCGCAAAACCGCGAATACTTCAAAACCGTCTAGTTCTGGCATCATGACATCAGACAAAATTAAATCGGGAATTTGGGCCGCTAACTGGATACCAACTTTTCCATTTTCGGCGCCGACAACTTCAAAACCGCGCGATGCCAGAAGTTCTAATACCGTTTCTCGAATTAAGTTGTTGTCTTCAATTACTAATATTTTGGTCATTTTTGTTACTTTTATGTTGGTTTTATTTTTACTTGTATGTTAAATTTATATCACCCGTATTTTCATAAATTCAAGTGGGCTATTGCAGCTACCCAGTTTTCGCAGCCCCGAAGCGATCGCACTAGCTCAAAATCTTTCATAAATCAATAAAAGAGTTCGGGAAAAATATCATGAAATTTATCAGCCCTAAAACAGACTTTGCCTTCAAAAAAATCTTTGGTTCCACCGACAGCCAAGACATCCTCATCAGCTTCTTAAATGCTCTAATTTACGCCGGTGAGCCAGTCATCCAAGACTTGCAAATTATTGACCCTTACTCGGCTGCTACCGTTAGCGGACTCAAAGATAGTTATTTGGATGTCAAAGCTCGAATTACGGGCAACAAGACGGTAATTATTGAAATGCAAGTTCTGAATGTAGCCGCTTTTGAAAAACGAGTCATCTACAACTTAGCCAAAACCTATGCCAACCAACTCAAAATTAGAGAAGGTTATCCTAGATTACAACCAGTAATAGCTTTGACAATTACTGATTTTGAAATGTTTAAAGAACAACCTGATGTTATTTCTCATTTTGTGTTCAAGGAAAAAGAGAAACTATTTGATTATCCCCATCTCCAAGTTGAAATGTTTTTTGTGGAATTGCCGAAATTTAAAAAACAGTTAGATGAACTCACAACTTTGACAGATAAATGGATTTATTTTCTGAAAAATACTCCCGATCTAGAAACAATACCAGCCACAATGGAAACAGTTCCAGAACTAGAAAAAGCTTTTCAAATTGCCAATGAGGCTAACTTAAGCTTGAAAGAGTTCGAGGATATGGAAGCCCAGGAAATGGCGATCGAAGAACAGCGGGGAATAATTACTAGGGGCGTAGAAGAAGGTCTGGAGCGAGCTTTGGAGCAAGCTTTGGAGCCAGCTTTGGAGCGAGCTTTGGAGCCAGCTAGGATTCAAGCGATGCAAGAAGGGATTCAAGCAGGCCGTCAAGAAGGGATTCAAGCAGGTCAAAGAGTATTAATTCTGCGTCTGCTGGAGCGACGTGTAGGAGCCGTAAATCCCGATGTAGTTTCGCGGATTGGGGAATTATCGGTTGAGCAATTAGAGAGTTTGGTGGAGGAGGTAGTAGGATTTTCTAGTTTATCCGATTTAATGGTTTGGTTGGATAGAGCAGAATAAGAGAGAGAGCGATCGCTGTGAGGTTTTTTTAGGTCGATCGACTTATAAACAGCCATATTCACAAATTTCGGGCGATCGGGTAAAATATAACTTGCTGTATCGCTATTAAGTGAGGAAAAGGATATGTCAGAATTTCTAGACTTTCTCAGACATCAGTTTGCCTACGTTGCCATTGGCGAATTTAAACCAGGAAAATTTGAAGCTGCAGAACAACTTTTTGAAAAAGCCGTTGCAACTTATGCCACAGGTTTTAAGGGAGCATACCTGCTGCAATTGCCCAATACAGACAAAGGTATTGCCATCATTTTTTGGGAAAGCGTAGAAGATATGGCAGCCAATCAAAGCGAAGCTTATCAGGAAATATTGAAGCAGATGGCGCCTTTGTTTGCGAAAATACCAGACACTGATGTTTATGAAATCGTCAGTGAAATTCAGCCCAAAAGTGAATAATTAAAAATCCTGCAATCGGCGCGTCATTCCCATGCCCATAGGCGTCTTTCGCCCGACTCCGCTGTAAATCGCAAAATCTGCTAAAGTGTTAATTTGCTTGATAGTAGCAGGAGCTATATCTCCCATAATTCGGTAACTAATATCGCCGACGCAGCCAATAAATTTACTGCGAGAATCCGTACTAACTTCTGTTCTGATATCGAAGAAACTGGGAAAAATAGCTTCTGTGAAAGTAGGTTCGATCGCCATCCGGCTGTACTTGTTCCAGCGATTAGCTAAACTGCCAAAAATACTCTCACGAGTGGGCATAGCACTATCGTAGACACCTTGCCGAAAATTAGTAGGAGTGCAAAAACTAAAAGCTATTTGGCGCTCAGTTTCCGAAGCTCTCTCGAACAATTCGGCGTAAGTACAAAAGTTGACCCAAGGCTGGTTGGATTGCGGTTCCCTCAAAATATTAGTAATGTATATATTTGTCGGGCCCAGATGCCAGGGGCGATCGAAATTGAGTTGCTGCCAAAGTTGAGTTAGGCGATCGAACAAACCGTCATCCAGCAGAGAAATGCGCCACCAAATCGGCGTATTTTCGTCAATTGCTTGCTTGTGTTCCCACTGTAGGGCCGGAGATATTGTGCGGGAAGCCGGAGGCAAAACTCTCTTTTGTCGCTGGGGCGTACTGCTTTTGTAAGCCTCTTTTCTGCTTACTTGAAACGGGCTTAAAGTGAAAGCTTTTTCATGAGATTGATCGTGCAGGTAGGCGCTCAAATCGCTATCTACAGCACTCACAAGGTTCAAAAACAAAGCGTGGAGATGTCGCCCCGTTAAAAACTGGGATGGAATTGGTGCAACTGGCAGCAGGTTTAAAACAAGGCTGTGCGGCATTTTTAAATTCTATACTGTGTCTCTATATATTTTCAGCTCGTATTAATATTACAGCTAAGTTGGCACTTAGGAATGAGAATTAAATAACTTCCACTCTTGAAAGTGGGATGGGCGTCCCGCCCGTCCTTTTTGGACGGGCGGGACGCCCATCCCACAATAACAATTAAAATTGTAAGTTATTTAATTCGCGATCCTTAGATTAAAGAATTTTAATCACGTAAGGTGCACACTCTGCACCTTACGTTGAGGGGGATTTGTGCGCCTAGTGCACCCTAGGTTTAGGTGGTGATATTGAGTGCGGGAAATTTTTAGGCGATCGAGATTTCAGGCGACAAATAAACATCTTGAATGGCGTGGAACAATTTTACGCCTTCTTCAAAGGGACGCTGAAAAGTTTTGCGGCCGGAAATTAAGCCGCAGCCGCCAGCGCGCTTGTTAATTACCGCCGTGCGAATTGCTTCTGCAAAATCGCTTTTACCGGAAGCACCGCCGGAGTTAATTAAACCCATCCTTCCCGCATAACAGTTGAGCACTTGATAGCGAGTTAGATCGATCGGGTGATCCGTTGTCAAATCGGAATAAACGCGCTTGTCGGTTTTGCCGTAACTCTTGTCGCTTGCTTTAGCAACTGCTGCATAGCCGTTGTTGCATTCGGGCAATTTCTGCTTGATAATGTCAGCTTGAATTGTCACTCCCAAGTGATTTGCTTGCCCGGTTAAATCGGCTGCAACGTGATAATCTTTGTCTTGTTTAAAGATATCGTTGCGGAGGTAGCACCACAGAATAGTCGCCATTCCGTATTCGTGAGCCTGTGCAAAAGCTTGACTGACTTCTTGGATTTGTCGCGTCGATTCCGGGGAACCAAAATAAATTGTTGCTCCGACTGCAACTGCTCCCAAATTCCACGCTTGCTCGACGGAAGCAAACATTATTTGGTCGTATTGATTGGGATAAGTCAGCAACTCGTTGTGATTGAGTTTGACAATAAAAGGGATTTTATGCGCGTACTTGCGAGATACGCTTCCCAAAACTCCCAGGGTTGTCGCGACAGCATTGCAGCCAGCCGAAATTGCTAATTTAATGATGTTTTCGCTGTCAAAATAGATGGGATTCGGTGCAAAAGAAGCGGCCGCCGAGTGTTCGATTCCTTGGTCTACGGGCAGGATGGATAAATAGCCGGTATTTGCCAAGCGTCCGCTAGAATAGAGTTGCTGAAGCGATCGCAAAACTTGAGGAGATCGATCGGTTTGAGCAAAAATGCGATCGACCCAATCCGGGCCAGGCAGGTGCAAAAAATCTTTAGAAACTTTTGCTTGATGGGTGAGCAAGTCTTCGGCTTCGTCGCCAAGCCAAGATTCGATGGAATTGGGAACTGATAGTGTAGCTGTCATACAGATTTCCCTCTCAATTTCAATTACAGGCTGATGATTGCAGACATTAACCTTGCTGACTATTGTAACGAAAAAATCATATTTTCCATCCCCTCAACGATAGACCCAGTTTTTAACAAATTAGCGACAACAGCAGCTAGGACGCGCTACTCTATAATAAGCTGGCAGTTCAGCCGGATCGGCGCTGCCAGCGATCGCCGCTCGACTCACAACTTTGCCATCACAATGTCAAATACTTACTTCGATTCTGAAAACGCTCACAAATCCTTTGAGATGCCCGGTGCTCGGCCGCATTACAATCCGGATCGCCCTGGTCAAGTAGAGCATATTTTCCTCGACTTAGTGCTGAATATTCCCAAACAAAGCTTTCGTGGCACTTGCAGCATCCGCATCAATCCAGTCCGCAGCGGTATTGACAAATTAACCTTAGATGCTGTCAACCTGAATATTAAATCAGTAAAAGTCGGCGAAATTGAGCAAAATTTCGACAGCGATGGCGAAGTGCTGCAAATTCAACTACACGAACCAACAGAAGCTTACCAACCAATTACAATTGCGATCGACTACTGGGTCGAAAAACCCCAACGTGGCCTTTATTTCGTCGGCCCGGACAAACACTATCCAGACAAACCCACTCAAGTTTGGACTCAAGGCGAAGACGAAGATTCCCGTTTCTGGTTTCCCTGTTTCGACTATCCCGGACAGTTGGCTACTTCAGAAATTCGAGTGCAAGTTCCGAGACAACTTTTTGCTATTTCCAACGGCGAATTAATTAGTACAAAAAACGAAGGCGACGATAAAATTTATCACTGGTCCCAAACCCAGGTACACCCGACGTACTTAATGACCTTAGCCGTCGGAGATTTTGCCGAAATCAAAGACGAATGGAACGGCAAACCAGTTAATTATTACGTGGAAAGAAGCCGCGAAGCAGACGCTAAGCGCAGCATGGGCAAAACGCCTCAAATGATTGAATTCTTCTCTCAAGCATTTGGCTATCCTTACCCTTTTCCCAAATATGCTCAAGTCTGCGTCGATGATTTCATCTTCGGAGGCATGGAAAATACTTCGACAACTTTGCTAACAGATAGGTGCTTGTTAGACGAACGCGCCAGCCTCGACAATCGAGGTACTGAAAGCTTAGTCGCCCACGAATTGGCTCACCAGTGGTTCGGTGATTTAGTAGTAATTAAACATTGGTCTCATGCTTGGCTAAAAGAAGGCATGGCTTCTTATTCCGAGGTGCTGTGGACTGACAAAGAATACGGCAAAGAAGACGCGGCTTACTATATGTTAAATGAAGCCCGCAATTATTTAGCTGAAGATAGTTCCCGCTACCGCCGCCCCATAGTCACTCACGTTTATCGCGAAGCCATTGAATTGTACGATCGCCATTTGTACGAAAAAGGCGCTTGCGTCTATCACATGATTCGCGCCGAGTTGGGCGACGAATTATTTTACAAAGCAATTCACACTTTTGTGCGGGATAACGCTCACAAAACTGTAGAAACGATCGATTTGCTCAGGGCGATAGAAAAGGCTACTGGTCGCAATCTCATGTTTTTGTTTGACCAGTACGTTTATCGCGGCGGTCATCCCGATTATAAAGTTGCTTATTCCTGGGATGGCGACAGCAAGTTAGCAAAAGTTACTGTTACCCAAACTCAGGTAAAAGATAGCAAGAATGGCAACAGCAACAGCAAAGATGTATTCGATTTGAAAATCCCGATCGGCTTCGGTTACAAGCCAGAAAAAGAAGCAGACGATGACAGTTATGTACGTTCTACTGCTAACCTAAAAACTTTCACAGTCCGAGTGCATGAGCGCGAGCAAAGCTTCTATTTCCCTCTCGAAGAGAAGCCTGCATTTATCAGTTTTGATGTCGGCAACAAATACTTAAAAACTGTAGCGTTAGAGTATGGAGTTGCGGAACTAAAAGCTCAGTTGCAGTTCGATCCAGACCCGGTTTCCCGGATTTACGCTGCCCAAGCTTTGGCGAAAAAGGGAGGACTGGAAGCGGTGAAAACGCTGTCAGAAGTTCTCAAGAAAGAGCCGTTCTGGGCAGTACGGGCCGAAGTTGCCGGTCAGTTAGTTGAAATTAAACTCGACCAAGTTTTTGAAGGTTTAGTAAGTGGTTTAAAAGATAAAGATGCTCGTGTTCGTCGCGCTGTGGTGAATGCGCTGGGTAAAATCCAAACTCACGAAACTTATAAAGCGCTGAGATCGATCGTCGAAAAAGGCGACGACAGCTATTATGTAGAAGCAGCAGCAGCGACTGCTATTGGCGGAATCTCAGCAGCTAACCCCGACGAAAAACCGACCGACGAACAGGTACTCAAAGAGTTAAAATTGGTGCTCAAAGAGCGTCAGGGGTGGAATGAGGTAGTGCGATCGGGTGCGATATCCGGTTTGGCGCAGATGAAAACTTCTGAAGATGCGCTGAATTTAATTTTGAAATACACAGCCGCCGGTACTCCGCAAGCTTTGCGCTTGGCTGCAATTCGCTCTTTGGGCACAATTTCGACTGGTCAAACGAAGGTCAATTTAGAACGGATTTTGCAGCGATTGGCAGAATTATCTAAAGAGACGTTTTTCTTGACTCAAGTCTCTGTAGTAGTGGGATTAGGACAAATGCAAACTCGCAAAGCCATTCGCATTTTGCGTTCTTTAGCTGACCAAACTCCCGATGGCCGCGTCCGCCGCATGGCTGATGAAGCTGTGCAAAGAGTGCAGAAAAATGCTGGTTCTGATGCAGCGGTAAAGCAGTTGCGGGAGGAATTAGACCAGGTGAAAAAGGAGAATCAAGATTTGAGGAGTCGGATGGAAAATTTGGAGGCTAAGGCGAAGAAAGATTAGGTGTAAAATCCTACCGACGCAGATAAAGGCAGATATTGGCGATCGGCTTTTATCTGCTTGTCGGTAGAGGATTTGGCGAATTTATTATAATAATATTATTGTTCAGTGGGAGTGCAGGGGAATTTCCTATTTTCGACAGACAGGAAAAGCCAAATATGTTTATTATCCAATTTATTGCTGTCTCAACTTGGGAAGTGTAGAAAATCAGGCGTGCAGTTTTTATTGTTTAGTTGGCAGCTATTAATCGGAGTTATGCACGGGTGGCGAGAAACCGGGTTTTTTACGAAAATCCTGCGCTGTAGCCCGGAGAGTCGGCAAAAAACCCGGTTTCTTTAGTCCTATGTCAATCAAGTTGCAGCAGATTTTGCAGCCAGAAATATTGCAGAAATCATGAGTATAA
Organism: Microcoleus sp. SVA1B4; assembly: GCF_036700545.1. Classification (NCBI taxonomy): domain Bacteria; kingdom Bacillati; phylum Cyanobacteriota; class Cyanophyceae; order Oscillatoriales; family Microcoleaceae; genus Microcoleus; species Microcoleus sp. SVA1B4. The sequence goes on along the minus strand of NZ_JAUBPB010000011.1, from coordinate 45,950 downwards.
AAATCGCTTTACTGGTCGATCAATCAGGGGTAATTCCCTATCGCATTCAAGACGGACAAATTGAAGTAATGCTGATTACTTCTTCGGCTAGCAAGCGCTGGGTGATTCCCAAAGGATTAATTGAACCTGACATGACTCCCCAAGATTCTGCTGCCAAGGAAGCTTGGGAAGAAGCAGGTTTGTTGGGTAAAGTCTTCCCGGATTTGCTGGGAACTTACGAGTATCAAAAGTCCGGCTATACTTGTCAGGTAGAAGTATTTTTAATGCAAGTGCAAGCAGTTCTAGAAATTTGGCCGGAAGCTAGCAAGAGAAAGCGGCAGTGGGTAAGTATTCCTAAAGCAATTAAGCGGGTTAATGAACCGGAACTAAAACTCATTTTGGCGGATTTGCCAAATCGGTTCTGGTGAATAATACCCAGATATCCGACTTATTCACAAAGTCGGGTATCTAAGACTTCTCGACAAGCTGGAATCGGAAGTGCAGTCTAAGTTCAGCAATATTAAGATTAAAATGTGCGCGATTCCAGGAGTCACTTACCAGGATTTAAGTCGCCAGACAAGATTCCGCTATACGTTTCTCAAGTGGCTTGGCTCATAAGGCCCGATCGCGATCGAATTCAAAAGGAGATAAACTCATGTTTGACTACAAACTTGTTGGCAGTAAACTCCATAAAGTCATTAACTCATAATTTATGTTATAATTTAATTGCAGCTTCGTTTACCATAATAAATTGCCTTGGATTATAACTTTGATTGGAATCCCGCCAAATAAAAGCAAAATATTCGCAAGCATCAATTAAATTTTCGTTTGGCATCAACTGTTTTCCGCGATCGTTCTCAATTAACAATATATGATGAAGAACACAGTCAAGATGAAGATAGATGGATTACCATAGGCTTAGATGAAACAGGAACTTTAAGGGTTGTCATCCACACCTTTGAACAAACCGATCGCACCTCCTGTATAATTCGGATAATTTCAGCCCGCAAAGCTAATTTCACTGAAACCCAAGCTTATCAAGAGAGGAAATTATGAAATCAGAGTATGACTTTTCTTCATCAGAGCAAGGCAAGTTTTACCATCCTGATGCTACGTTTCATTATCCCATTTATCTCGAACCAGATGTCGAGGAATTTGTGACTAAGATTGCTGAGCATAAAAAGATTGAGGTTCAAGTTTTGGTCAATGAATGGCTGAGAAATAACATTAAACTAATTCAAAGTATTGAGTAGGTGAGAAACCCGGTTCCTTTTCTCAAGTGGCTTGGCTCATAATGCCCGATCGCGATCGCTCCCAGAAGGAGATAGGATCATGTTTGACTATAAACTTGTAGAAAGTAAACTCCATGAAGTCAATCGATTTTAGATTTTAGATTTTAGATTTTAGATTGAAGCCTTGACCCCACGGATAAATGCGGGGCGCAAGTTTCATCGGATACAGGTTTTTTATTTCTGGACGGATGAATCCGGGGGCTTGTATCCTGGATGCTTTCGGTCATTAACATCGTGAAACCACAACTGTCAGACACTCAAATAGAATTTATGGTTTCAAATATTCAGGCGGGCGAGTGGAATCTGGCGTTAGAGACTTTGTGCGATATTCTCATTGAAGAAGAAATTCCCATAAATTTAAAGGTTTATGAACTTTGGCAAGAAGTGGGCAATATCTTGAACATGGAACGGGAAACTTGGGAGATGTTAAAAGTCCACGTAACTCTTTGAGAATAGAATATGTAGATGCGATCGCTGCAAATCCCAGAGAAATTGCAGCAACAAGTCCAGATGCCTTAATACAGATTAAGCGTTAGCTGACAGAAAAGGAATACTTTCGGCTAAGTTATCCTTAACTTCAATTCCCTGTTTTCTCGCCCAAAACTGGCTCAAAAAGTGAATTTGCCGCAAGCCCACAACTAAATTTAAACCGGGTACAAAAAGCCACCAAACTGTTAGCGGTTCTTTGATTCCTTCTTGGCGGTACAATTCATTAACTGTCTTGTAAAGTTTGAACTGCACGATGTAAATCCAAGCAATACCCAGCAAGGAAAACCAACCAAACCATCCGGGAACGTCAGGATCGAATATCCGCAAAGCTTGGGGGACGGCTACTCCTAAAACAAAGGGAAGCAAGCAAAGAGTTCCCGACCAACCGCTGCCGTTATAGCGACGCAATTCTTCTTGAATAATCCATTTGTACCATCCGTAATATAGCAGCAAGCTGACTCCAGACAGCAAAATTACTCGCCACAAAGAGCGCGGTTTACCTAAAGGTTTGTCGGACATATTTAGATGTAAGATATGAATGGCTATCTTGATTGTATTAACATTTGTTAATTATTGCAAAATCATTTCTCGAATCGATCGCGCTGTTGCAGGGGCCAGCAGAACACCGTTGCGATAGTGGCCACTGGCGATGAGAATGCGATCGTTACCGGGAAGCGTCTCGATAATTGGGGCCGGCCGCCCTTCCGGCCGCGGGCGCAATCCTGACCATTTCCTGATGATTGAGGCGAATGCTAAGGCCGGACAAAGGGATCTCGCCCTCGCCATCACTTGCGCCAACATATCAGCATTCGCCTGAATTTCCCCGCCATTTTCGGAAAACTCCACCGTCGCCCCCACCCAAAATTCCTGATTTCCCACAGGCACAATGTGAACGTCATCGCAAGTAATTACCGGGCTAAAATCTGGGTTTCCTACAGGATGGGGCGTCAGCAAATGCAGCGCTTGTCCCAACACCGGGCGAATGTCAACCAACTGATTTAACGATGCAGTCACAGCAGCAGAACCCAAACCAGCCGCCACAATTAGTCGATCGAAATTTTCAGCAACAGGCAAGATGCCTGTTCCACAAGACTTATTGACAGCAATGGAAGATGCGAGTTGAATCTCAGACACCTGAGAATCCAACTCAGTAATGCCTTGAACTTCCACTCCAAACTCAAAATTAACTCCTTTGAGTTTAGCAGCATCAACCAAAGCCAAAGTTAGCGCCGTCGGATCGACTTGCCGGTCTTGAGGGGAATAAATCGCAGCAATAATCCGATCGTTTAAAGATAGATGAGGGCAGCGAGCTCGCACTCGTTCCCGATCCCAAAGTTCCAATTTCCAACCTTGAGACTCACGAGTTGCTATCAACTTTTCCCACTTACTTAAATCCTCTCCCTCCGAACAAAGCATTAAAATTCCTTGTTTGTTAAAAGGAATTTTTCGCCCCGTAACTGCTTCCAATTCTGGAATCAAAGTTTCGTAGCGCTGAAGGCTAGTTTCCCTCAACTGCCAATTTCTGCCCTTAGTTTTGTGGCTGATAACTCCCATCAAAACACCGAGTGCAGCGCCAGTAGAACCTTGTGCCGGCGGCTGTTTGTCTAACACAGTAACTTTCAGTTCGGGAAATTGACTTAGTTCAAAGGCGATCGAAGCCCCAACAATACCGCAACCAATAATTGCAACACGAACCATTCAATTTTAGATTTTAGATTTTAGATTTTATAGAAGTTTCTTGTAGTTTTTCCTAGGGTGCATACGAAGCAGATTATCTTCTCGCATTGGTGTCAACTTAAGGTATAACTCATAGTCCGACAGGGGTTGAAACAAGAGCCTCAAAGCGAAAGTCCTAGCTATGAGGACTAATGAGTTCTTCAGTCCTCTTTGAGAGGACTTTCGCTATGAGACAGGGAATTCATTCCCTGGCGGACTGTCGGGTCAGTGGGAGGAATGGCGGACTCAAAGCTTAAGTTGACACTAATAATCTTCTCGGTTATCCGTAGGCACTCTACGCCAAGCCCAAAAGTTATTAAGCTTTAGGAATTAGCTGCAAGAAGGCATCGAAATCACTGACAGCTTTTTGATAGCTGGCCGTGACTTTTGCATAGTCAAGGTCTTTAGCAGCAAGATCGATGTTAACCAAATCGGCAAACAAACTCTTGGTCAAATCAACAGCTTGTTGTTGAGAACTAGGCAACAAACTCGCAGAGACGGTTTTCATGGTGTTCCGCAAGTCGCCTAGAGGCCCGTGAATGTAAGTTCTGGTATCAACCCAATTCCGTTTTTGAATTAGGGTGCCCAATTTGTCCATGCGCGATCGGAACTCTGTCAGAGTAGGAACATAGCGCTGAATTTGCTGGATTTGGGCTGTTGTGTAAGTCGTTGGAACTTTTGCTTCGACACTGCTGCAACTAACCAGAAATGCCATCAAAAACGCCATCATCAAGGCAAAAATTGAACGGGGACGAGTCATGTCGATTTTAGATTTTAGATTTTAGATTTTAGATTGCTCGTTGCGAGCGGGCACAGGGCGGGTACGGGGTTGCTCGTGTTCGTTCCAAGGCTCTGCCTGAAAACGCAGATGCTTTGGCTCTGCTTCGCTGACCCAGCACCGAGAGTTATGTACAAAATATTATTTTACCTCCTGGCGGCGCAGAAAAGTTATCACAGCATCGCCAACTTTTTCTGACCAATGTTCTTGAGGATAATGCCCCGCTTGTTCCAGTGTGACTAACTCTGCATTTTGCAGGGAACCTACTAGCTTTTGAACAGGTTCAACACTCAGCCAAGGATCTGTCAAACCCCAGACAAATAAAGTTGGTCTAGTCCATCCTTTCAAGCCGGATTCAATTTCGGCCATTGACTGCGGCAATTGAATATTGCGGACTGTATTCATTAGCGATCGACCTGCATCCGAACTCTTCAAAAACGGGCGGCGGTAAACATCTAAATCCTTGTCTGATATTGTCTGGCCGCTGCCACCTTCGAGAGTTCTGTCAACCAAAAGCGGGTCTTGCGTCATCATGTCGCCAATAAAAGGCAGCCCCAACTGCTGCATTTTCCAAGGCAATTTTATATTTCCTGAAACTGGTGTATTGATAACGGCTAGACGCTCAATTTTATCGGGATTGCGTAAAGCGTATTGAATGCCGGCTGAAGCTAAAAATCCTTGGACAACGAGGTAAAATCGGTCTAATTCTATAGCTTGAATAAAGCCAGCGAGGGCGTCAACAAAAGCATCGGGAGTGTAGGCAAAGTCGCGCTTGTCTGGTTTTGTCGATCGCCCGTAACCCACCCAATCTGGGGCGATCGATCTAAATCCGCTTGCCGCCAAATCCGGCATCATTACAGTCCAGGTAAAACTCTGGGACGGCAAACCGTGCAGCAGCAGTACGGGGGGTTTACCAGTTTCGTTAACCGGATTTGTTTCCCGATAAAACCATTGCAGCGGGCCTACTTCAACTATTTTCTCATCAATTGACATTATTTTACTGGTTATTTATCAAACAATAAGGCGGGGATTCCCCGCCCTACTTACCTAATAGTTGGGTGTGCACATAGTACCTTACCCAACTAATTACAGCCGCGTTTAGAAATTCATTTCAGCAGCTTGAACTTTTTCGACCTGTTTCTTCTTGAGAACCAGCATAATTTGAGCCAGCATGGTCAAAGCTACGAAAGCCATCAATCCTTTAACGCGATCGGCACTTTGCAGCACAATCTCCACGTCTTTTTGACCAAAGCCGCCCACATTAGGATTATTGGTCAAAAGTTCGCCTGCTGCAACTGTTTGTCCTTCGGTAACAATCAGTTCTGGGCCTGCGGGAATCGTATCAACAACTGCTGCACCTTCTGCAGGTTGAATGGTCACTTCATAACCGCCAGCTTCCGGTTGAGCAATCTTAGAAATGCTGCCAGCTACCGAAGCATTGTAAACAGTATTATTGCTCTTTTCGCCAGTAGGATAAACCTGACCGCGGCCGCGGTTGCCACCCACATAAATTTGGTATTTGCCGTAGTGAACGGACTTGTCAGTTGCCGGATTCGGCGACAAAACTGGGAATACCAATTCTTTGTACTGTTCTCCCGGTACTGGGCCGACTAAAACAATATTTTCTTGGGTTTCGCTGTAAGGTTGGAAGTAAAGATCGCCGACTTTTTCCTTCATTTCTTCGGGAATTCTGTCAGCGGGAGCAATCTTGAAACCTTCGGGCAACATCACAACTGCGCCGACATTCAAGCCACCTTTGCTGCCGTCGCCGACAACTTGTTGCACGCTAGTATCGTAGGGAATCTTGACAATAGCTTCAAAAACTGTGTCAGGCAAAACAGATTGCGGTACTTCAACTTCAGTCGGTTTTGCACCGAGGTGACAGTTAGCGCAAACAATGCGACCTGTTGCTTCGCGGGGAGTAGCGGGTGCTGTTTGCTGTGCCCAGAAAGGGTAAGCAAATGCTGCTTGGGGAAGTGCGATGTCGCTGGTTAGGAAAAATCCTGCGGCTACGATCGCAATTAAGGCTGTTTTCGCGATCGTCCTGGCACTGCGGCGAAATATCGCAGATAAATTAGTTTGTGGCATTAGAGTATTCAATCTCAAAGGTCAGACAATGCGTGAATTTTAGATTTTGAATTTTGGATTTTGGATTTCGGATTATTAGACTGTTTTAGGGATGCAATTATCTTGGATTTTCACCGCTGACCCCAATCTAAAATCTAAAATCTAAAATCCAAAATTGTTTAAGACCACCAAGGTGCTTCGCCGGTGCGGAAATCAGTTTCCTTCCAAGTTGTAAAAGCGATTTTGTCATCTGCGACAGTGGCGTGGGCCAGGGCCAGAGACAAAGGCGCGGGGCCGCGCACCACTTTGCCCTCATTGTTGTATTGAGAACCGTGGCAAGGACAGATAAACTTGTTTTCGCTAACATTCCAAGGCACGACGCAGCCCAAGTGAGTGCAGACTGCATTGATGCCGTAGTCAGCGAGAGATAAGTCTTCTTTCACCACAACATAGGTGGGGTCGCCTTTGAGACCTTGGGCTAAGCTGCGATCGCCCGCAGGGTGCGAAGCCAAATATTCGCTAACGATGATGTCGTTACCCAAAGCATCTTTAGCTGTCACTCCGCCACCAACTGCCCCACTCGCTGGAGGAACAAAATATTGGACAACGGGATAGAGTGCGCCCAGTGCCACACCTGTGACTGTACCGAACGTCAGCAAATTCATAAATTGGCGACGCCCCATATCGGGGACATCGGGATTTCCAGCAGAAGATTGAGCCATGACCTGCCTTTACGGTTTTAAGTTACGTTTGTTTGTTAGCTGTTAGCGAACTTGTACGTGCAGAGGAAGGAGGATAATTGCCGTTAATCTGCTCGCACAAATTTTAGGCCGCGAAAATTCCTTTTAAGAATGCGCCTTCCAGCCTTTATTAGAGTATTATTACATTTTTTGAACTTTGTCTTTTATTGTTTAATGGATTAACTCAGGAGCAACCATGACGGGCCAGGATTTACACCAGCTACTGCTAGAAAAATGGGGAAAGTCTTACGATATCAGATTGCGGCGAACGCGGGGCAAGATTTTTGTGCAAGTTATGTGGAAATATCTAGAACAGGCATCTTTTCCGATGACGGAGGCTGATTATTTTGAGCATTTGGATGCGGTGGCCAATTACCTCAACGGCTGGGGGAGTACAGAACAGGTGAGAGAATATATCGTAACTACTCGCGATCGCCCGCGCTTGGGTAAAGCTGTCAGCGTTCCTCTAGATTTGGGTGAAAGAGCCTCGGAGTGGTTGCTAGACGAGTTTTGAATCAGTCATTAGTCCTCAGTCATTAGTCCTCAGTCATCAGTCCTCAGTCATTAGCCCTCAGTCATATCAAATCCAGTTAGATCCGAATGATACCGGAGTGCGAGCCTCCCCGCTTGGCTGCGCCGGGGGAAACCAAAGCGCTACATCCTTTTGATACCGGAGTGCGAGCGTCCCCCCCCGCTTTGAGAAACTAGAGCGATCGCGATCTGTGCTCGCACCAGCTCTTGTGTGGCGGGATTTCCGGCGCGCGCTATGGGCTGTGGGATTTAAATGCCGCAACAGCTTGTGGGGCTTTTTAGGGGCTTTTTTAATTTTGGGCGATCGTCCTTCATGCTTACCAAAATCATCCGAACCAATTTCTGTCAACAATTTCACCTACAATGAGTGTCAGATATCTTGTGAAATTTAGGAGAATGTTGTAATGGGTGTTGCACTGGGAATGGTTGAAGTCTTAGGATTTCCCGCTGCAGTAGAAGTTGCGGACTCAATGGTGAAAGCAGCCCGTGTTACTTTAGTTCGCTATGAGAAAATAACCCGCGCCTACTGGACAATTATAGTGCGAGGAGATGTCTCTGAAGTGCAAGCAGCCGTTGCTGCTGGAATTGAATCAGTTAAAAAGGTCGATGGCGGAAAGTTGCTATCGTATCACATAATTGCTCGTCCCCACGAGAATCTGGATTACATTTTGCCGATCGGCTACACTCCTGAAGTCGAACAGTTCCGAATGTAGTCAGTCGATTTTAGATTTTAGATTTTAGATTTTAGATTTACTTTTGTATTGAATCTGAGAGCTTGAAACTTAGTCTAAAATTTTGGGTGTTCCACTCCTTAAGTCGCGGGATTTTACCTGCTTTTACGCGGGATCAAAGTTTTGACAAAACTTTGGTGTGGAATTTTAACTTTTAGTAATTATAGAGGCGCGGGCGATCGCGTCTCTATATTTTTTTGCTGAGAGTCGATCGATCTTTCGGTGGAGTTTTTACCGCCCTAAAAGCTTTACCAAACCAACCCCGCCAAAATACAAGCTCAGCACCGCACCTCCTAAAAGACTTTGCGTTAAAGGATCGGTAGAAGGCGTTAAAACCGCTCCCAAAACTGCCGCTCCCAAGACTACATACCGCCAGCCGGAAAGCATTTGGTTGGAAGAAACTATGCCCAAAACACCGAGCAATACTTGGAGAATCGGGATTTGAAAAGCTAAGCCGGTGCTGAACATTAACAGCAGCACAAATTTAAAGTATTTGTCGATCGACCACAACTGCTCTACAACATCAGCCCCATAGCTAACAAAGAAGTTGAGCGCCGCCGGAATCAGAGCAATGTAAGCAAAGACTAAACCGCCCAAAAATAGGAAACTCGAACCGAAAAACACAGGCCCCAGCAACCTGCGTTCTTTGCGAGTCAAGCCGGGGAGAACAAACAGCGCTATCTGGTAAAAAATAAACGGACTGGCGATGAGCAAACCGCTGTATCCGGCTACTTCGATAGAAACAAAGAAATACTCGCCGGGAGCTAGTTGCAGAAACTTGACGGGCCCGGCGGGTACTTCTAGCAATTGTACGATAGGTTTAACTGTGAAAAAGCAACCGATTACAGCGATTACTACTGCAATTAGCGAGTAAAAAAGTCGCTGTCGCAATTCTTCTAAATGGTCGAACAAAGACATTTCAACTTCGTCGGGAAGTTCATCGAGATATTCATTTTCTAGGTTGCGGGAACCCAGAAAACTGTCGGCGATTAGTGCAATGTTATTTTCCGGGATAACTGCTTTGTCTTCTAAGTTACTGACACCCTCGAAATCATCGGCGATTGGTGCAATGCTATTTTTAGCTCTAACTTTTTTATCTTCTAAGTTACTGACATCCACTAAATCATCGGCGATTGGGGCAATGCTATTTTCCTCGCTAACTGCTTCGTCTTCTAAGTTACTGACATCCACTAAATCATCGGCGATTGGTGCAATGCTATTTTTAGCTCTAACTTTTTTATCTTCTAAGTTACTGACATCCACTAAATCATCGGCGATGGGTGCAATGCTATTTTCTTCGCTAACTGCTTCGTCTTCTAAGTTACTGACAGCCTCTAAATCATCGGCGATGGGTGCAATGCTATTTTCCTCGCTAACTGCTTCGTCTTCTAAGTTACTGACAGCCTCTAAATCATCGGCGATGGGTGCAATGCTATTTCCTTCGCTAACTTCTTCGTCTTCTAAGTTACTGACAGCCTCTAAATCATCGGCGATGGGTGCAATGCTATTTCCCTCGCTAACTTGTTCTAGGTTGTTGTCGGAACCTTGTTCGGATGTCTCCAAGTCTGAGGGCACAGTCATAGGAAATTGGTAATTGGTAAGGGGTATTGGGAAGAGGAAAGGGGTAATTGGAAAGTGGTAATTAATTGGAAATTGGAAATTGAGAATAGTTATTTCATAATTGCTCCGACTTCCTTCTTCATTCTTTATTCTGACATCAGCAGTAGAAGGAACGATCGATAATTAATCCGTGTATCCATGTCAAAATCCGTGTCGTGCCTTCTTTATTCAATCACGATCGCAATTTTGCCGATCGCGCGGCCCGTTTCGCTGTAAGCGTGGGCTGCTGCTACTTCTTGTAAGCTGTAAGTGCGATCGACAATCGGCTCCACTTTATCGGATTCTATTAACTCCCGCAAAGCCCCTAAATCGCTGGTGTTGGCATTGGCGACAATTAATTTAGCTTTTTTACCCGATATAAACCAGCTTGTTAACATCGGTGCGAAATTGTCTAAAATCGGCAAAGTCGAGATATAAACTCCCTCTGGTTGCAGCACTTTTTCGCATTCAGCAAAGGTTCTTGTCCCCACCGCATCTAAAATTATATCATATTTTTCTGGCTGTTGAGTAAAGTCAACTTCCGCGTAATCGACAACAAAATCCGCTCCCAAACTCTTGACAAATTCTCTATTTTTAGCACTGCAAACTCCCGTTACTTCCGCGTTCATTGCTTTCGCAACTTGCACGGCAAAAGTGCCAACTCCGCCGGAAGCGCCGTTAATCAATACTTTGTTTCCTGATTGAATTCCACCCAAATCCCTGAGCGATTGCAAAGCAGTTAAACCTGCGATCGGTACTCCTGCTGCTTCTGCATGAGTGATGTTTTTCGGTTTAATTGCTGCATCGGATTCTGGCACGACAGCGTATTCGGCGCAAGCACCCCCATTGATGGGATTTAAGAAAGTATAAACTTCATCTCCGGGTTGAAATTTGGTGACTTCCCCGCCGACTTCCACGACAACTCCCGATATGTCAGAACCGACTATTCGAGGAAAGTTAAATCCTGTTAATAGTTGCAGGTGTCCTTTGCGGATTTTCCAGTCTACGGGATTGACGCTGCTAGCGCGAACTCGCACTAACAATTCGTTGGATTTGGCGATCGGCTTGGACAATTCTCGGTACTGCAATTCCTCGGCTGAACCGTAGCGATCGAACGCAACTGCTTTCATGGCAAATTTTCCGGTTTATTTCCAATAGAAGATTCAATCCTTTACAATTACAGCACATTCGATCTAAATCTGACACAGCAAATTGAGCTAGCCTTGTAGCAGCGGGCGATCGACTCTTGGAGGTCTCCAGACAAGGGGCAGGCGTGAGGCAATGGGCCCGCTGGCGATCGTGCGATCGCTAGAGATTAAAGTTAATAGGGACAGGGCGGGCGATCCCATAACCTTGAGCATAATCTACTCCAATCTCCCGCAATTTTTCTAAGATAGTCTCATCTTCGACAAACTCAGCTATAGTTTCGAGATTCATCGCATGGGCAATACCATTAAACCCTTCAACGAGCGCTTGAGAAATCAAATTATGACTAATATTTTTGACAAAAGCACCATCAATTTTTAGATAATCCACTGGTAAATTCATTAGATAAGCAAAGGAACTCAACCCACTGCCAAAATCATCTAAAGCAAAGCAACAGCCAATCTTTTTGAGTTCGCCCATGAAATATCTGGCTTGCTCAAAGTTTGCGATCGCTGCCGTTTCCGTGATTTCAAAACCAATGGTTTGTGGGGGAACTTTGTAACGAGAAAATTGTTCTATTAAAAACCTCATAAACTGATTGTTACTAATGCTAGCCCCAGAGAGGTTTATCGTATACAAGCCTTGAGTAAGAACATCTTTCTCCGGCAATTTGTGATAATTAGAGAATAAAGTTTCGATTACCCAACAATCGATCTCTGTTATCAAGCCGTAACGCTCAGCGGCGGGAATAAACTCATTAGGAGATACTATTTTTCCATTTTCGTCCAGCATTCTGAGCAAAATCTCATAATGCTCTACTAATGGTTTAGAAGTAATAGAGACAATCTTTTGGTAGTAGAGACAAAAACGATTTGTTTCCAGCGCCTGGGTAATTTTGGAAATCAACTGTCTCTCACCACGTTGTTTAATTAGCTCGCTATCATCTAGACTATAAATATGAACACAGTTGCGGCCTCTGGCTTTGGCGGCATAACAAGCTGCATCAGCCGCTCCCAGAAGCTCCATCAAATTTTGGCTGGTTTGGTCAATAGCAACAACTCCAATGCTGACTCCGATGATAAAGGTTTGGCCATTCCAAATAAACCGAAACTGATGCACTAGGTTTTTGAGGTTTTCCGCAATTTGAGTTGCTTGAGAGAGCGAACATTGAGTGAGCAAAATACCAAATTCATCACCTCCCAAGCGAGCCAGCATATCATGAGCACGGACTCCCTGTTGAATAAGCGCGGTGATTTGGCGCAGTAGCTCATCGCCAGCAATATGACCTACGGTATCGTTAACGACTTTGAATTGATCTAAATCTAAATAACAGAGAGCGTGCTGGTGATTGCTATGTTTAACAGAGGCGATCGCATCAACTAGGTGCTGCTCAAATCTTCGACGGTTGATTAACCCCGTCAGGGCATCGTGATTCTCTTCCCAAGAGAGTTGACGGGTGAGATAGCGCGATTCCGTAACATCATGAAAGACCATGACTGCCCCGATAATTTGACCTTGGCGGTCTCGAATCGGTGCTGCCGAGTCAGCAATTGGATACTCGGTTCCATCATGGGCAATCAGAATAGTATTGTTAGCTAAGGTCACAATTCGCTCTTCTAATAGAGCCTTGTTTATAGGATTCTCTACTGGCTCTCGCGTTACTTGATCGACAATTAGAAAGACTGTCGAGAAATGAACTCCTTGAACCTCATGATTTTTCCAGCCTGTCAGTCGCTCAGCTATAGGGTTGAAATATCTCACATTACCTTGGGCATCAGTAGTAATAACCCCATCGCCAATGGATTGCAGTGTCACTTGAGCCAATTCCTTTTCGGCAAAGAGAGACTCTTCGAGACGTTGCCGTTCTTCAATTTCTATCAAGAGACGTAAATTCTGCTTTTGGAGTTTTTGTTGCAGCCTTCCGATAGTTAGGTGGGTTTCGACACGAGCTAATACTTCTTCGACTTGAAATGGCTTAGCAATATAATCTACCCCTCCTGCAGCCAGCCCTTGCACCTTATTAAAAGTTTCATTGAGCGCACTCAAAAAAATTATTGGAATCTCTGCGGTGCGCTCGTCAGATTTTAATTGTCTGCAAACTTCATAGCCATCTTGATCGGGCAACTTAATATCTAGTAAGATTAACTCCGTCGATGGCGATTGGGCGGCTCTGAGCGCCATTGCACCTGTCGTGGCACTACGAACTTTATAACCCTCTGCCCTCAAAGTATCCCTGAGCAGACGCAGGTTATCAGGCAGATCGTCAACAATTAAAATATTGCCTCGGTAGTTGGTAGCTCGATCGCTAATTCTATCGCTAGTTCTATCGACAATCATACTGATTTCCCTAGTTTCCTGCTAGAGGAATATAAACATATGCACAAATAGTATAGTTTAATTATTCGGTTAAAAGAGTCATTTTACCCACAAAGAAGTCCTGCGAGCCCGGAGATATTGGGCTGGCAAGGGGGCGCAACCATAAAAAATATGAATTATTCAGCTAGGGGCAGTCCCCCCGTGGTAGCCCTTCTTCGCTTCGCGTAACATTAGAAGAACATTGTTTCAAGCCAAGCAGCCGATTTATGAACAAGCGGAGTTCTCAAATGGCAAGTCTACTCGTCATTGCGATCGGGTGTCTCGTGCTGTTGGGTTGGCAATTTGACATCTCCCTACTCAAAACCGGTTTTCCCGGTATGACTTCGACAATGAAAGCAAACACGGCAATTTGCTTTTTGCTGGCTGGAGTTTCTTTGAGATTGTTGCAGTACCAAAAAACCAGACTGCACGATCGCATCGCTCAAGGGATGGCAGGATTGATAATGATCGTCGGTATGCTGACGCTGAGCGAGTATATTTTTGGTTGGAAGCTGGGTATCGATCAGTGGCTTTTCCGAGATTTTGTGTCTTCCGCGACTCCTTATCCGGGAAGAATGGGAATAAATACCGCCCTAAATTTTGTGCTGATGGGACTAGCACTGTTACTGTTAGGGCAAAATTCCCAACGGGATACTTGGTTGGCTCAGATTTTTAGTAGTGTTGCAGCTTTAATTTCTCTACTAGCTTTATTTGCACACCTATTCAATGTCGATATTCTTGAACGGTTGGTCACAATTACGACGACTCAATCCCTAAACACGATCGTCACCTTTTTCATCCTCTATGGAGGAATTTTATGGCTCCGCCCCAAGGAAGGATTAATGCAAGTAGTAACCAGTCCCCTAGTTGGCGGAGTCATGGTTCGGTGGTTGCTGCCTTGGGCGATGATCTTTCCAGTGACACTGAACTGGTTCACTCTTCAGGGACAAAATTTAGGCTGGTATAACGCTAATTTTGGCTATACATTGCGTTCAACTATTATGGTTGTCACGTTTTCAATTCTCATTTTGGGGACGGCTCGCTTTTTGAACCAGATAGATTACCAGCGCCAACAAGCCGAAAAAGAAATTAAAAAACTTAACGAAACTTTAGAAACTCTTGTGGCTGAACGAACAGATGCTTTACAAAAATCGCAGGCTCGTTTTGCAGGAATTCTAGAAATCGCCAATGATGCAATTATTTCAGTCGATCGCACTCAACGCATTACCCTGTTTAATCATGGGGCAGAAATGATGTTTGGCTATAAAATTGAGGAGATTTTAGGGAAGCCACTGAATTTACTGCTACCAGAACAGTTTAGAGATGCACACCCGCAGCATATCAAACACTTTGCACAGTCTTCTAGCAGAGCGCGAAGGATGGGAGAACGAGGCGAGATTTTGGGTCGTCGTCAAGATGGAACGCAGTTTGCGGCTGAAGCCTCTATTTCTAAGCTGGAAATGGGAGACGAAACGGTATTTACTGTGATTCTACGCGATATTAGCGATCGCAAACAAATTGAGATGGCTTTACGAAACAGTGAAGAGCAGTTTCGCCATGCGTTTGAAGATGCCTCTATCGGGATGGCGATCGTTTCACTTGATGGGCACTGGATTAAAGTCAATCCTGCCTTATGTCAGATTCTTGGCTACTCCTCAGAAGAGTTGTTAGCGTTAACTTTCCAAGACATCACTCATCCTGACGATTTAGACCGGGATCTTAGTTATGCACATCAACTATTAGCTGGAATAATTTCAACTTACCAACTAGAAAAACGGTATTTCCATAAACAAGGACATATTATTTGGATTATTCTTAATGGCTCGCTAGTACAAGATGGACAAAAAAAGCCACTGCATTTTATTTCTCAAATTCAAGAAATTACCGCTCGAAAAGAAGCTCAAAAAACGCTAGAAATTCAAAGCGTTATCCTGAATAACATGGCAGGAGGAGTCTGTTTAATCAAAGCCTCAGACCTCACGATCGTCTACACCAATCCTACCTTTGACGCTATGTTTGGCTACCCAGAGGGCGAACTAGCAGGTCAACCCCTTGGTGTCTTGAATTATGTCGATACAAATTTTACACCAGATGTAACCGTTCTAGATATGGTCACTCAAATTGAACAGAGCGGGGAAGCGAAATATGAAGTCCACAATAGAAAGAAAGATGGAACTCTCTTTTGGTGCAGAGTTCATACATCCAGGTTTGAGCATCCTGAATACGGAACTGTATATGTTGCCGTTCAGGAAGACGCAACAGAGCTAAAACTGGCTGAGCAAGCCTTGCAAGCTACCACAAATCGCCTCAACTTTCTTCTAAACTACAGCCCTGTTGTCATTTTTAGCAGTAAACCTGCTGGCGATTATAGCGCAACGTTCATCAGCGAAAATATCAAAGATATATTGGGCTACGAAAGCCGCGAGTTTTTAGAAGATTCTAAATTTTGGGTGAATCACTTACACCCAGATGATTTAGAACCAGTGCTTAATGGTTTAGCAAATCTATTCGTTAATGATTTTTACTTCCACGAATACCGTTTGCGTCGCTCCGATGGGGTTTATCGCTGGATGCTGGGTCAGCTTAGGCTAATTCGAGATAATTCAGGTACACCAGTAGAAATCTTGGGATATTTAATTGACATTGGCGATCGCAAACAAGCTGAGTTGGAATTTCAGCAGGCAAATGAAGCAAACCAAGCCAAGACTGTCTTCCTTGCCAATATGAGCCACGAACTCCGCACCCCCCTCAACTCAATTTTGGGATTCACGCAATTGATGAGCTATGAGAGAAATCTGACTCCTTCTCTCCAAGAACGTTTACAGATTGTCAATCGTAGCGGTAGACATTTATTGGACTTGATTAACGATATTTTAGATTTATCCAAAATAGAAAGCGGACGGATGACCCTCAATCTTTCTGAGTTTGATTTGACAAGTTTGCTGACTTCTATTGAAGAAATGTTCCAAGTTAAAGTCCAATCTAAAGAAGTGCAGCTAATTGTCGATCGAGATCCCGACATTCCTCAATTTGTGCATAGTGACGAGAAAAAACTCTATCAAGTCTTGGTCAATCTGCTTGGTAATGCGATTAAGTTTACCAATCAAGGAAGCATCACCCTACGGGTAAGAACAACACAAAGAGACCCAACCTCCTGTCACCTATGTTTTGAAGTTGAGGATACAGGCGTCGGAATTGCGCCCACAGAAATTGAGAAATTATTTAAGGTTTTTGTGCAAGCCCAAGCTGGAAATAATTTGAGTCAAGGCACGGGGCTAGGTTTAGCCATTAGTCAAAAACTCGTCAAACTTATGGGCGGTCAGATTCGGGTTAAAAGCACTTTGAACCGAGGTAGCACTTTTTCCTTTGAGATTGGCGTACAGTTACCTCAAGCAGAATCCTTACCCCCAGAATCAATTAATCAAAAAGTAATTAGTTTAGCTCCTGGACAACCGAGTTACCGCATTCTTATTGTTGAAGATTTAGAAGAAAATCGTCGGTTGTTAGTCGAGATCCTTACCTCGGTTGGTTTTGAGGTGAGAGAAGCAAAACAGGGAGTGGAGGCACTCTCACTGTGGGAGAGTTGGCGGCCGCACCTGATTCTGATGGATCTACGAATGCCGATCGTGGATGGCTACACAGCTACTAAATATATTCGAGAACGCCCTCAGAGCCAAGAAACTGTCATTATTGCTTTAACTGCGAGTGTTTTGGAAGAAGATCGAGAGAAAGTTATTATGGCTGGCTGTAACGACTTTATAAGCAAGCCATTTCAGCAGAGAGAACTTTTTGACAAAATCGCTAAATATTTGGGAGTGCAATATATCTACGAAGTGGTAGAACCAACTCCACAAAAACAATTAGTTGAAACGCTGTCTGTAGAAGATATATCCGTGATGTCCCCTCAGTGGTTAGAACAAATGTATCAAGCAGCTTACTATCTCGATACCGAAGTTATGAACGAATTGATCGTACAAATTCCCGAATCAAAAGCAAGTTTGTCCCAAGCACTAACTGATTATATCAATAATTTTAATTCCGATCGAATTATGGAGCTCATTCGACCTTTGCTGCCTAATCCACTGTAGTTATCGAGTTTAAGGACAAAGAAGCTAGAGTGCTTTCAGCAGTGGCTATATTTCCAATAGAAACAAACCGGGGAAAGGATTTGGAAGTTTTTGGAAATGTCTATTGCAGATATCCATCAGCATGAGAAAATGGCATACACATTGGATGGAATGTGCTGTATCATATAGCAATTCTATTTCGTGTGTGAAGGGGATTTATTTTTTTTATTAACCGCAGAGGGCGCAGAGGTCACAGAGAAAGAGAAAAGAGAGACATAAATGATTGATTTAACCGGAAAGGTAATTTTAGTAACTGGTGGATCGAAAGGGATTGGTGCAGTGACGGTGCGGACTCTGGTTAATGCTGGGGCTGAGGTGATTTTGCATTACTTTCGCAGTCAGAAAGAAGCTGAAGCGGTAGCAGCGAGTGTTGCGCGCGATCGCTGTTATTTATTGGCAGCCGATTTGATGGTGGCAAACGCGGCCTCGACTTTGTGGCGAGATGCTTTAAAATGGCGGGGCCATATTGATATTTTAGTTAATAATGCCGGGATTATGCAGTCAGCGGGTATCGAGGACGAGTTCGATATTTGGTCTTCAGCTTGGCAGCAAACTCTACAAGTTAATTTAGTTGCTGTTGCCGATTTGTGCCGGGAATCTATTCTGCATTTTCAAACTCGCCGGGTCGGTACAATTATTAATATAGCAAGTCGCGCTGCTTTTCGCGGCGATGACCCGAATTATCTGCACTACGCCGCTTCTAAAGGTGCTATTGTTGCTTTAACTCGCAGCATTGCTAGAGGGTTTGCGGCTGATAATATTTTGGCTTTTACAGTTGCACCGGGATTTGTTAGTACAGAAATGTCTAATCAGTTTATTCAGGAGTTCGGTGAAGCTGATATTATTCGCGATATCCCGATCGGCAAAATCGCACCTCCTCAAGATGTTGCCAATGTTATCGCGTTTTTAGCGTCGGGTTTGGCTACGCACGCTACCGGGACTACGATCGATATTAACGGAGCCTCTTATGTGCATTGAGACAATTCCTGTAAAATACCTCTCAAGGCTCACGCTGACATCTTTTAAAACTAACTAATTTATCACTTTAGCAAGACGCTAACAACATCATAAATCATTTATGCTTAGAACAAAGATAGTCTGAGGAAATTTGATTATGACAACCCATAACGGTAGCAACACAAAACGAGTTGCCATACTCATTGAAAATGGAGTTGAAGATTCCGAATTTCTAGTTCCTTACAACGCCTTAAAACAAGCAAATTTTGATGTAGTTGTCCTCGGTTCGCGGACAAACGAAAAGTATGCAGGAAAACAAGGAAAAGTTGCTCAGCAAGCTGACGGAACTACCACTGAAGCAGTGCCCGCAGAATTCGATGCAGTGATAATTCCCGGCGGCATGGCTCCAGATACAATGCGGACTAATCCCAACACAGTCAGGTTTGTACGAGAAGCATTTGAGCAAGGAAAAATCGTCGCTGCTGTTTGCCACGGCCCGCAAGTTTTGATTGAAGCCGACTTGCTGAAAGGCAAAAATGCGACTGGTTTCTTGGCAATTAAAACAGACATGATCAATGCCGGAGCTAACTACATTAACGAAGCTTTAGTAGTTGACGGCAACTTGATCACTTCCCGCCAACCGGGAGATTTAGCAATATTTACTACCGCCATTATGGCTCGCCTCGGTTACGGCGGAAAAGCAGTCGGTTTGCCAGAAGAAACTGATACAAATGCAGAATGGTGGAAATTAGCTAATGGTTGGGGAGGTTCTACACAAGGCGACATTGTTAAAGGTTTGAATACCGCCCTCGCAGGGGAACGCTATGCTTGCGAAGCCTTTGAACATTATGCGGAAAAAACCCAAGATAGCGATTTGCGATCGCTCTTGAGAGAAATGATTAAAAACAAACAGCACCACATCATCGCTCTCGAAAGTCGCCTCAACGATTTTGGTGAAAAACCCTCAATTCCTGCCCAAATTGCTGACAAGTACGCTAAATTAAAAGCTTCGATGCAAGGAAGCGATGAAACGTTCTTAATGCGGAGCACTCTCGGTGATTTGCAAACCGGTGTTGTCGATATTAACAACCTGCGGGTGAAGTTCACAGATCCTGTATCAACGGCCATTTTTACAGAGATAGAATCGGATTTGTCTAAGTGTGAACAAGTGGTTGCTAAACTCTTCCGCGCCCGTGCAGTTTCCCAGGAAATTAAGTCGCCTAAACCTTCGACTAGCCCTGCTGTAAAAATGTAATCAGCAAGAGTATCAATAAGTTTGTAGTTGTGTGGACTTGTTAAAAACCCCACCAATATTGCAACTACAAACTTTCTCTGGAATCCTACAATATACGCCTTTGCGGTAAAATAAAACCCAACACTAAAAAGCAGATATTCAACTAACTGCAAGGTGGAGGGTTTTATTAAATGGGTTTTATTTTTGTTTTAGCTGGACACGGCGAGTTTGAAGGAAGCTTGCGGCATCCGATGGCGGTACAAGCCCTCGGATTCATCCCTGCATAAATAAAAAATATGGTATCCGATAAGCAGCCCCCAGATATATCCGTAAAGTCGCTTTCTTCAATGCTTCAAATCTCAAATCTCAAATCTCAAATCTCAAATCTCAAATCGATTAACCAGCCCTCGGATATATCCGTAATATCATGTCCGATGGATTAACCATAATATCCCGGTCGGGGCGGGTTTTTGAGATTGTCAATTATTGGCAGGTATTGTTGGTGAACCCGCCCCTACAACAATCGCGATCCCTCGACCGGAAATGATATGAGGTCGCTTTCTTCAATTCTTTAAATCTTCAATTCTTTAAATCTAAAATCTAAAATCTAAAATCTAAAATCGATTGGCTTGTCCCCTCTTCCTTTAGACAGGAGACACTTGGGCTATAAATGCGCTACTGTGTTGCCAATATTTTGATGAGG
Source organism: Microcoleus sp. SVA1B4 (assembly GCF_036700545.1). Taxonomy (NCBI): domain Bacteria; kingdom Bacillati; phylum Cyanobacteriota; class Cyanophyceae; order Oscillatoriales; family Microcoleaceae; genus Microcoleus; species Microcoleus sp. SVA1B4. The sequence continues at coordinate 25,506 of NZ_JAUBPB010000011.1, read as the reverse complement.
AAAAAAAGGCTGTGGTTCCCTTACGCGATGAAAATCCCATTACTATCACTCCCTACGTCACCTACGGGCTGATTGCCGCAAACATATTAGTATTTTTGTACGAACTCAGTTTGGGCGATCGACAATTAACCGAATTTTTCTACTCTTGGGCCGTAATTCCTTGCCAGTTAAGCAATATGTGTCGGGTTGCTCTGCCAGTTTCGCCATTTCCCGAATGGACGACACTAATTAGCTCCCAATTCCTGCACGCAGGCTTTCTGCACATTGCCGGAAATATGTTATTTTTGTGGATTTTTGGCAACAACGTAGAAGAGCGTTTAGGACACGTCAAATTTATAATATTTTACCTTACTTGCGGCGTTTTAGCATCACTAACTCAGTGGTTTTTTTCCTCCGCATCGGCTATTCCGTCCCTGGGTGCTAGCGGCGCGATCGCAGGCGTGATGGGAGCTTACATTCTCAGATATCCCCAAGCCAAAGTTCTGACACTGCTTCCCTTGGGAATTTTTATTACCACTGTCAGAGTCCCCGCTTTCTTCTTTCTAGGATTTTGGTTTGCACAGCAAGCATTGAGCGGCTTGGCTTCCTTGAATGCCCCGGCAAGTGTCGGCATGGAATCCGGGGGAGTTGCCTATTGGGCCCACGCTGGCGGCTTTGTTTTCGGTGCTATTCTCGGCCCTTTGTTGGGATTGTTTTCGGAGGAAAATCGGATTTAATTTTTCACCGCACATGAACGCAAATTAACGCAGATAAACTGCCAAGGAAATCGGCGTTAATCTGCGTTAATCTGCGGTTTAAAACCTCTTATCTTCCTAGATAAACGTCAAGTCAAATTCCGAAAGAGCAGAAACCCCAGTTACACCATTTAACTTCGCCAAAATGCGAGAATCGCTGCCGGTGAGGTTATTGCCATTACCGTCATAAATGATGTAAGTATTGCCGCCGGAATCGTAGGCAAACAAGAAAGCAGTTCCTCCCAGAATATTTGCAGAAACAGTTGTCTGCACATTCAGCAGAACTTGGGTGTTACCGCTAAGATTCGCAAATCCGGGGGCAAAATTAAACTGATCGGCGATCGGCACACCGAGACCGCTAAAATCAGTAATCACATCGTATCCGCCCGCCGCGATCGCAGCCTCGATCGCCGCCGAAGAAGACGCATCAAAAGCCGGCCCACCTTGTTCAGGGCTGGTATAGCGGTATTGATTGTTGCCGCCACCCCCTGTCATGGTATCTGCGCCGAGGCCCCCTACGAGCACATCGTTATCTAAACCGCCGTTAATCGTATCGTTGCCACCTTGACCATCAATAGTATCGCTGCCCGCCAAACCGTCCAAATTGTCCGGCAAAGAACCCCCAACTAAATTGTTAGGCCCGCTATCAGCCGGCAAGATTTGAACGGTGACAGTACCTACGCCCGGAATTGTCCCGAATCCGTCGCTGACGCTGTAGGTGAAAGCAGTTGTACCCGCTACGTTGCCGGGGATGAATTGCACTTGAGAGACAAGATTTACAGCTACGCCCAGTTGTGGTGTGCTGACATTGATAATGCTGAGTGTCCCTTTTTGCGGGCTGGAATCGTTCGCCAGCACGTCGATGAAAGTGGGCAGCAAATTATTCGTATTGGTAAAGACGATGCCGTCATCGACAGCAATCGGCGACAGAATAGTTGGAACAGTTACGGAGGTATCGAAAGAATTGATGTTAATTGCCACTGACGCTGCTGCGGTGCCACCTTGGTCGTCAGCTACGCTGTAGCTGAAAGAACCGGCTTGCCCGATCACGTTTGTTCCCGGTTGAAATGTCAGCCCAAGTAAATCCTGAACGGTTAACTTTTGGTTCACGGTGACTGGGTTCGTACCCGTAATTACCTGACCAAAAGTAGGATTGGGAAGTCCGACTACCGCGATCGACAGTGGATCGCCCTCGGGGTCGCTGGGCGCCGAAATGCTCAGAGACAGAGGCAAATTCTGCAAACCAGTCACCGTCTTGCCCGCTTCCACGATCGGCGGCTGGTTAGGAGTCGGAGATGTAAAACTCGGCGGAGTCGGCCCGCCGCCCAAAGGCGGAGGAGTTGGGGGCGCAGCAGTGGGAGTGGGGACGATCGAAGGACTCGGACTTGGATTTGTCCCGCCCGCAGTCGGAGTCGGACTCGGACTCGGACTCGGACTCGTACCCGGAACCTGTACCGGCAATGGATCCGTTGTGGGGTTCGTTGTTGTGCCTGTTATGGGGTTAGTTGTTGTACCCGTTGTGGGGTTCGTTGTTGTGCCTGCTGGTGTTGGAGTTGTGGTCGCTGGTGTTGGAGTTGTGGTCGCTGGTGTTGGAGTTGTGGTCGCTGGTGTTGGAGTTGTGGGGTTAGTTGTTGTCCCCGTTGTGGGGTTAGTTGTTGTCCCCGTTGTGGGGTTAGTTGTTGTCCCCGTTGTGGGGTTCGTTGTTGTCCCCGTTGTGGGGTTCGTTGTTGTCCCCGTTGTGGGATTCGTTGTTGTCCCCGTTGTGGGATTCGTTGTTGTCCCCGTTGTGGGATTCGTTGTTGTCCCCGTTGTGGGGCTCGTTGTTGTCCCGGTTGTGGGGCTCGTTGTTGTCCCGGTTGTGGGACTCGTTGTTGTCCCCTCAATGGTGAAGGGATTGTCGTCTACGCGGGGTATTTGAGCTGTAGTGAACCTAGATTCATCTAGCGAGTTCGATCGAACATCAATCAACACCGCCAAAAATTCCCCAGTTTGCCTGTCCCTAATAATCGTGTTGCTAGAATTCGAGCCTTGGCCCTGGAAAATTTCTAACTCTGTAAAATTCAAACCTCCAGCCAGACCGATCGAATCTCCCGGATTAAAATCTCTAATTACATCAGCATCGCCGATTTCGCGACCGCCAGTAGTAAGAAACCCGTTGCCACCGGGCGACGTGCCCACCCTACCGAGAACAAAGATATCCGATCCGTCGCCTCCTGTCAGAGTATCAGACCCGCGATCGCCCGAAAGAATATCATCCCCAGCATCTCCAGACAAAGAATCATTGCCATCGCCCCCGAAGAGCAGGTCATCACCCTCGCCGCCATCACCAGTATCGTTACCAACACCGCCGGTGATAACATCCCCGCCCTGCTGTCCCAACAAAATATCATTGCCAGCGCCGCCAATCAGGCAGTCGTTACCCGTGTCGCCAAAAACAGTGTCACTGCCCCTGTCGCCAAAAATCAGGTCGTCTTCCCCACCACCGCGCAGACAGTCATTGCCTTTACCGCCGTACAGCGTGTCGTTACCTTCAGAACCCAAGACAATATCATTGCCCAGGTCGCCAAAAGCTAAGTCATCGCCCTCGTCGCCAGAAACCAAGTCATCGTCTTTGCCGCCCCGCGCCGTGTCATTACCGCGCCCGCCCTCAACAATATCTTTACCAGCGCCACCGTTGAGAGAATCGTTACCGTCTTCGCCCCTGAGTAGATCGTCTCCGTCCCGACTCAAAAGTGTGTCGTCGCCGGCACCCCCGGCAATCGTGTCATTGAACAAGCTGCCGATTAAATAGTTACTGCCGTCATTTGCGACAACTAAGCCATCGACAAAAAGTGGCTCTGGGGGAGGCGTGGGAACTGTCAGAGTTGGCCGCGGCACAGGCGTGACCGAAATGTCCGGGCCCGTCCCCGTCACCATCGGCGGCTCCGTCCCCGTCATCATCGGCGGCTCCGTCCCCGTCATCATCGGCGGCTCCGTCCCCGTCATCATCGGCTCCGTTCCCGGCGACGGCGTAGGCTGCGGCACCGTGCCGCTATCCAAACTATCCGCGTTTTCATCGGGTAGCCGCCCTTCGAGAAAAATTAGTGGTACTGCACTTGGCATTGTTCCGACTCCTTGCGACGCTACTCAAAACTACTAAATAAACTTAAAGTCAGATGCAGTAATGACGGTGCTGAGCGCTCCGGGCACTGTAGGAATAGAATTCAACACTGCCAAATCGAAAGCTGGGAGACTGTCATCTGCCACATTCGGGTCGAAGCCGAGAACGTACTTGTTAAAAGTATTGTTCAGGTACACGAAGAAAGCTCCCGTTTTGCTCGAACCGTTTTGATTCTTCAACACTGCATTTATTGCTTGAGCGTTGTCAAATTTAGATTCAAACAAAATGACTGATTGCTTGCTAATGTCGTCGCCGCTAGACCCGATATTCCTGACGATAAAACTGGTGAAATCGAGAGTAGTTCCTGAGTTGGTTAAACCTCCGAAATTTGACGACCTGAACAAAAATCTGTCGGTCTCGCTGCCGTTAGCGTTAAAGTCAGCAATCACGTCCACGCCTTCGCTGGGAGTTTCATAGTAGAAGAAATCATTGCCAGCATCGCCCGTGAGCAAGTCAGAACCGTTGCCACCGCCCAAAATGTCATTGCCTTCACCGCCCGAAAGCGAGTCGTTGTCATCGCCACCCAATATCAAGTCATTGCCGAAGGCGCCGCTGAGACAGTCGCTGCCGGCACCGCCGTCGAGAGTGTCGTCGCCTGCTTCGCCTAACAGAGAGTCGCTGCCGGCCTCGCCCAACAGGTAGTCATTGCCCGAACCTCCGAGTCCCGTGTCGTTGCCTTCTCCACCCAAAATCGTGTCATCGTTGTCCCCGCCCAAGATGGAATCGTTATTGATACCGCCGTCGAGCAAGTCTCTGCCCAGTCCACCGTCGAGGATGTCGTCGCCTGCACCGCCGTCGAGGGAGTCGTCGCCAATGCCACCAAGTAAGGTGTCAATCCCGGCGCCACCAAGTATCGAGTCCTCGCCGGATTCTCCCAATATCGAGTCATTGCCTGTTCCGCCGTCAATGGTGTCGTTGTTGTCACCGCCGGCTAGGTTGTCATTGTCATTGCCGCCGAACATCAGGTCGTTGCCCAGTCCGCCGATCAGCGAGTCTATGCCGTCTTGGCCGTCGAGGGTGTCGTTGCCCAGTCCGCCGTCAACGGTGTCGTTGCCGATCGCACCCACCAGCGAGTCGTTGCCTGCTTCACCGAATAGGAGGTCGTTGCCGCCACTGCCGTCCATGATGTCGTTGCCCTCGCCCCCAGCGAGGGTATCGTCGCCGGGCCCGCCGACGATGAAGTCGCTGAGGTTGCTGCCTGTAAAGCTGCTGGCCGGGAGTGCGCTGCGATCGACAATATTATCTACCACCGTGATGCTGAAGGATGCCGGCCCGATAGTTGCAGACCCATCGGAGGCTGTAAACGTGAAACTGTCGCTGCCACCTTCTGCCAGCAAGTTGTATTTGACGATGTTGTTGTTGATATCGTCTTGGCTGAATTTGCCGCCGACGTTGAGAAACGTGCTACCCCTTTGGACAAAACCTCTGGTAGCATCGGGGGCTTTAGTAATCGTGTAAACGATTTCCAAGGGGCTGTTGTCGGGATCTGTGATTAACAAATCGGCGGCAGTGATTGTCTGGATAGGATTACTTTTGGCAACAACTACACCGTCGTTAATTATTAGCTGGGGCGGGCTACTGACGTTGATGGTTACTACCGCCTTACTTGTGCCACCGCTGCCGTCGGAGATCGAGTAGCTGAAGCTGTCAGTTCCCGAGAAGCCCGGATTCGGGGTGTATTTGAATACGCCGCCGCCCACGGGAACCAGGCTCCCTTTGCTTGCTGGAGCAAAAGTCGTGACAGTCAGAGCGCTTTGTTCCTGGTCAGTGTCGTTCAACAGAACGTTGAAACTGAGCTCTTGACCCGAAACCGTGGTGAAGTTATCGTTAACTGCTCTTGGAGGTTGGTTAAAGATGGGCGGCGGACTTCCTGTCGGCGTCGGACTTCCTGTCGGCGTCGGCAAATTCGGCGTCGGGAACGTCGGCAGCGGCTCGTCCGGTGTCGGCGGTGTCGGCGGTGTCGGCGGCGTCGGCGGCGTCGGCGGTGTCGGCGGCGTCGGCGGTGTCGGCGGCGTCGGACTTCCTGTCGGCGTCGGACTTCCTGTCGGTGTCGGACTGTCTGTCGGCGTCGGTAGGGGAAGTGGAGTTGCGCTGCCGGGAACTGTGGGCGCAATTACAAATGAGCTTCGCCCTAGGGTTCTGCTGTCTACTCCCGGCAATACTGCTAAAAAGTCGCCGCTGACGCCGTTGCGAATAATTGTACTGCCGGCTTTCGTCTCAGTGCTTTGGAAGATTACCAAATCTTCAAACTTGAGGTCGCCACTTAACCCGATTAAATCTTCGCCTTGGCGAAAGTCTGTGAAAATGTCGGCATCGGCGAGATCGGGGCCGCCTGTGGTGATAAATGCCGCGTTAGTGCCGTCGCTGCTGCCGCTGGGGGAACTGAATGCACCGATGACGAAGACATCTCTGCCTTCGCCTCCTGCCACTACGTCTTTGCCTGCTTCGCCCCAAATAACGTCGTTGCCTGCACCGGCGTCTATGATGTCGTCGCCGTCACCGCCGAATACGATGTCGTCGCCGTCGCCGGCAAAAATTGTGTCCCCGCCGGCGTTTCCGTATAGCCAGTCGCCTCCTTCGTTGCCAAATAGCAAGTCTTCGCCGTCGCCACCGAAGAGCGAGTCGTTGCCTTGGTCGCCCCACAGAATGTCGTCACCTCGATCGCCCAAAAAGCTATCGTCGCCAGAACCGCCACGCAAGCTGTCGCTGCCTTTGCCGCCGTAAGCCGTGTCTCTGCCTTCGCCTCCGATTACCGTGTCGTTGCCGTCATTGCCATAAAGCAGGTCAGGGTTATTTCCCCCATCGAGGGAGTCGTTATCTTTGCCTCCGTACAGGGTATCGAGTCCTGAACCGCCATCAAGAACGTCGTTGCCCTCATTGCCGAACAGCACGTCGTCATCGTCGTTGCCAAATAGTAAATCGTCGCCTCCGACTCCTTGCAAGGTGTCGTTGCCTTGCAGCCCGGAAATCACGTCGGGGCCGGGACTGCCAGCTAAGGAGTCGTTGCTTTCTGTGCCGCGGACTACGCCGCCGATGATTCCGGGCGAGGTACCTTGGCCTCCGCCCCCTGTGTCGTCTATGTCGCCAATTGTGTCGTCCCCGGATGGAGGTGTTGGAGGTGTTGGCGGCGTCGGAGGTGTTGGCGGCGTCGGAGGTGTTGGCGTCTCTGGTTCTGGCGTCTCTGGTTCTGGCGTCTCTGGTTCTGGCGTCTCTGGTTCTGGTGTTGGAGGTGGTATAATTACTAATGGCACTGCACTTGGCATTATTTTGGCTCCTTTAAACGACTATCCCGATTTACTTTAAGAACTGATTAGTATCAGTTTGTTGCCACCAATCTGGCTTAAAATTGATTAATAACCCCATCATTTCTAACATACTAAATCAAAACTGCCACGGCTATAGATATTTTTTAAGCGGGGCATCTTTTGATCTCAAAATATTAATGATTGCACGTTTTGAGGCCTATGTTGGGTATACTTTAATATCGCGCCAGATCGAGAGAACCTAGAAGTCGGGCTTGGAGTCAGCCCGGTTTATTTATCCAGAATCAGAAAAAATAAAAATCTTCGCCGTCATAATTTTTTCTTTCCGAATGTTGAATGCTGAATACAGATTTGCCTTTTGCCTGCAGAAGTGAATGCCTCATGCTGACTGCTGACAAGAAACAGAGCTGTTAATTAGGGGCAGAAGCGGCCCGGTTTGTTCTTGTCCACTGACGGATAGTTCGCTGTGGCACAGGTAAAGCAGGGAACAGCGACTTAACAAATCTAGCAGAATTCGCCGCAGTCGCTGTTGGTCGGCCGCCGTTTCCTCTTCGGTTTCCCAGGGATGCCCCAGTTGCGATCGCAAAAATAAGGGAGCGCCAAACAATGTCGCCGCACCGCCACTCAGCCACAGGGGCGAGCCGGCATCCAGCCAAAAGTGCCATTTGTGGGCGCGGCGGCTGCTACGGTACTGGAAGATGTTGGCGAGGGTGACGGCTCTGGCTGCTGGGCCTTCGGGACGCACTGGAAAGGGATTGGCGGTGACGGTTCCTTGGCGCAACAACTGGATGAACCGGGCGATCGTTTCTGAGTCGCCGCCATTTGTTGGTTCTACGCGCTGCATTCGCCCGTTGATTTCCCAGTAGTGGGTGGCGGTTTCCATTAACTCGCGCAGGGCTGCTAGCCGATCGTAGGGCAGGTATCTGTCGTTCATGAGAAATTTCTGGATGGCTCGATCGAGTAGGGCAATTGGGCTCGGCAACAGGCGCTCCTGCTGTTGCGATCGCTGTTGTTCGATCCACTCGACAATGTGCTCGTAGGCCCTGGCTGCTCGGTGTCCCACTCTGTCCCACCGGGGAAAGGCTGTAATTGGCAGCAATTGAGGTCGATCGATATCTGGACAAAAACAGTGATCGGCGATTAAACCTGCTCTCACTTGGTCGATCGATTTTTGATGGTGAATTTGAGATGTTAGATTGAAAGTCGAGTTAGAATCTTCTGTTTCCAATGAACGGTGTTTCTGGCTGCCCAACACTACCAGCATTTCGGCTGTGCCGTCTCGATCGACTAAACGGCCGAGTCCCGGATAAACTAAGGCTAACAAAGTGAGTAAAGCTCGAATCTCTGGGGTAGTCGAGAGCGGCCGCTGATCGTTGAGAGATACGGCGGCGATACCATCTCGCGCGAGAATTTCCGTTAAACTGTAACGGGCGATCGCATCCATCCCAGGGGCAATTACGGCGATTTCCTGCGGTTCCACGGCTTGTGACTTCACCGCATCGACGATGATTTCGGCGGTTTCTCGCAGCAGTTGAGCCCGGGAAGTGGTTTGGAGCGATCGAACTTTACCGGGCAAACTCAAGCCTAAAGGATAAAAACCCTCCGTATTAACTGCTAAACTTACCGCTAACTCTCCAATCTCTGCGGCTAAACCCGCTTTTGCGTCCAAATTTTCCACACTTTGACAGCGGCTTTCGAGTTGGGCTAGGTATTCCGTGTCCGCCCCCAAGCCCAAACGCACTCCTCCATCTGGATTGTAGGAGAAAGCCCCCGCCGCACCTTGGTCGAGCATTCGATCGAACAAATGGCGACTTATCGCCGGATAATCGTCAACATCGTCTGCGATCACAGCTTGGTATCTAGAGGCCAAATGCTGCTGGTAACTGACATCCGGCAACAAATAGCGCCAGTAGAGTTCGCAAACAATCCCGTAAGTCAGGAGCCCCCGCGTCAAGCACCATTCCCGCCACCTTTCCAGCAACTCTCCCATGCTAGTCCACAGGTTGGTCGAGCCGCCTGAGATAGCAAATCCCTGTTCCAGAATGCTGGGAATCTCTTCTCTCGGTGTACCGCTGACAGCAGCAAGTTGTAATAAGTCTAGTGTTCGACGCACCATTCGATTTGGGCTGACCCCTGTTTTTTGCAAAATGCCTTCGTCTAGTTCGCGACGCCAGAGTCTCGCGGCAAGTTCCAGTTCTGTTTCAGGTTGCAGCCGTAGGGGAAATTGAGATCTCAAATCCAGCGACTGAACTAGCAGGGGCCAAAATAACAATACTTCCTGCTCAAAAAAACCGAAGGGTGTTGTGGAGTGAAAGGTATATTTTCCTTCGGTAGCGACGGCGATGCGATCGGCTAATTCTAGCCGGTTGTCTCCGTTAGCTGCTAAGACTAAAATTGCTGGGGCAGTTTGTCCCGCCCGCCTCCGCCCGGAACTCGATCGCCCTGAAACTGTTGCAGGCAGAGGCTTGACAGTTTTGCTCCAAATGCAGAACTGCTCGACTAAACGAGTGGTTTTGCCGCTGCGGGCAGATCCGATAATCCAAATTGAATCCTCCGTGGCAGTTCTCAATTTATGTAAATTTGTTACCATACCGTGAATACTTTAATCACTAATGTCTACAGCCAACTAACCAGCTTTAGCTATGAATACTTCTCCCTGGAACAGGATTGTAAAATATCTCTACAGCCTTCACCAATGGTATCGAGAAACGCCTGAGAGAGCTCTAGAACAAGCCTACGATGCTGCCTTAGCAATTAAGGCGATCGAAGACGAGCATTTTGGTGGCCAAGGAATCTCTGAGCGATCGGGAGATTACGGACAAAGCACCCTGTCTTACTTTAAATCCGAACTGCAAAAATACCTCAAGGTCATCCAAACCCGAATGGTTGAGTTTAATGCTAGCCGTTCTTTTTTGGAACTGCCGGAGCGAGTGGGGGCTAAACCCAAAACGGGGGACAGCGCTGATTATCACCAGCACGGATTACATCTCAACAAGAAAGATAGAGAATCCCTTATATTTGAGAAGCTAGAGTTTATTGATGGAGTTATCGACAAGTATATTAATAATAGTAGATCGACGGCAATTGTTCCGGTTGTCAGTTCAGTAAATTTGTCGGCAAAATCTACAAATAGCAGCTCTCCACCCGATCCAAAAAATAAAGGTTCAGCTAATTCTGTTCAAATTCACGATGGTGAGGTTGACACTAACTATGAAGAAGTAAATTTATTACCGCGATCGCTTTTGGGGACTTTGAATCGCATCACTAAAGATTTAGACCCTGGAGCTGAAAAAGAAGTAGTCAAGAATTTTCGCAATTCCAAAGTAAAAACAATTATTTCTCTCAGATTTATTTTGCTTTTGATTTTAGTTCCGCTGTTGACGAATCAAATTTCCAAAAACTTTCTAGTCGGCCCGATAGTTGACCATTTTAGAGGTCAAGAAAATGCTCCCGTTTTCATAAATGTTAACCTGGAAGAAGAAGCATTTCAAGAACTGGAGAGATTTGAGCAGCACCTCAATTTTCAAAGGTTAATAGGCACTGCTCCCTCGCTTTCTTTAGAGGAAACGGAAAAGATGATTGCCGCGAAAGCAGTTGAACTAGCGGAGGAATACCGCGCTGAAAGTGGTGGAGCCATTAAAAATATTTTTGCTGATTTGATTTCCTGCATGGCTTTTGCCGCGATTATCGTCACTAACAAGAAAGAGATTGAGATTTTAAAGTCTTTTATGGACGATGTGATTTACGGCCTCAGCGACAGTGCGAAAGCTTTCGTAATTATTTTGTTTACAGATGTGTTTGTGGGATTCCACTCGCCTCACGGTTGGGAAGTAATTCTCGAAGGTTTATCGAGGCATTTGGGACTACCAGAAAATAGGCAGTTCATATTTTTGTTCATTGCGACGTTTCCAGTTATCTTGGATACGGTATTTAAGTATTGGATATTCCGTTATTTAAACCGGAGTTCGCCTTCTGCTGTTGCTACGTACAAGAATATGAACGAGTAATCAGAGGCGAAGGAAGAAGGAAGAAGGAAGAAGGAAGAAGGAAGAAGGAAAAAGGAAGAAGGAAAAAGGAGAAAGAAAGAAGAAAGGAAGAAAAAAAAGATGTAATACTAGCAAGGGTTTCAGGCATTAATAACTTCCTCAGTAGGGTCTCCACTGCACAGAGAGTGGCTTACCCATAGCGCACAAAAGCATTTATTGTTTGCGTCAATAGTGGTTTAATTAAGTCGGTGTACTTCAGGTGTTGGGCCTCTAAATTTTATTTTTGGGCGGGTTCTCGTGCGCCCCCAAGAATTTTATCAAACTTAACTGTCCTAAAGGCTCGGCTCAGGAAGCGTAAAATTTAGATGCGCCTTGGCCGATCGACAAAAAATACGATCGCCCGCAGAATCTCTCGAAAGAAATCAAAAGGGCGATCGCATTCCCAAAACTCATTACCCATTACCAATGACCTAATTCCAACGCTTCTTGCGCTGTCGCTGGCTGGCCACAGCCTCCACCAGTCCCAGGCCGAGAAAATTACTCAGCAGCGACGCATTCCCGTAACTTAGGAAAGGCAGGGGAATGCCCGTAACCGGCGCCAAGCCAATGTTCATCCCAATATTTACGAATACCTGAAAAATCAACATTGACAGTACGCCGATCGCCAGCAAAGAACCAAAATTATCGTTAGCAGTTTGAGCGATCGTCACCAACCTGAAACAAATTACCCAAAAGACAAACAGCACGCAAATGCAGCCAATAAACCCCAATTCTTCGCCAATGGCTGAAAAGATAAAGTCTGTATGCTGTTCGGGAATAAAGTTAAGCTGAGTTTGCGTTCCCTGAAACAAACCCCTGCCTTTCAGTTCCCCGGCCCCAATAGCAATCCGAGATTGAATCAAGTGATATCCGCTACCTAAAGGGTCTTTCTCCGGGTTTAAAAACCCTGTCAGACGCATTTTTTGATAATCCTTGAGTACATTCCAAAAAAGCTGTCCGACTTGTCCAGAAACAACGTTCACCAACACAGCACCGAAAGTCCCCAACCAGGGCCAAGGCAGGGTTCGCCAAGCGATAATACCTGCAACAACTACCCAGGCTACCCAAATCGGTGTATACAGGTTATTGAGGAGAACTGAGATGAGAGGAGAGAATAGCAATATTAGCCAGCCGGGATTGACATTTCCCCAGTAAAACATCCCCATTGTGATCGCGCCGAAGACTAAGGAAGTACCTAAATTTGGTTCGGCAAAGATCAATCCCCAAGGTACAGCCATAATCGCCAGCATCCTCAACATATGACCCACCGTGGGGACAGTCTTGTCGTGCAGGAGAGCTGCTAAAGTGATAATCATGCCTACTTTGGCAAATTCTGACGGTTGCAGGTAAAAGCCGCCGATGTTGATCCACCGCTGGGCACCGAGCCCTGTAGTACCGATAAACCGCACTGCGATCAGGGACAAATTGATTAATATGTAAATCGGCCATTTCCACTCAATCAGTGTTTGGTAACGGCAGCGGGAAATGATGATGGCGAGGATCAAACCCACTGCCCCAGTTACCCAGTGCCGCCACCAGTCGATCATCCCCTGGTTGATTTCGACGCTGCGGATCATGACTCCCCCGAAGATGGTGAGGGCGATGCAAGCGCCAAACAGCCAAGGGTCTGCTTCTTCCCAGGGTTTGAAGATTGATTTCCAGCGGTTTCTGACTTGTATTCTCTGCAACATGAGGATTTTAGATTTTAGATTTTAGATTTTAGATTATCGAGCCGATTTTCGGAAGTTGTGGATATATTTTGGATTCACAGCCTGCACCTTACTTGAGAAGCCTCGGTGTAAGTATGTAACTTTATTCGGCGAGTTTTAGGGAGGTTCCGGGAACGGAAGAAGGAACGCCTGCGCCCGGTATCTGGGTATTCTATTTTTTTCTGTGCGCTTACTTAATTTAGTTCGCGCACGTGGTCAGAAACCGGGTTTTTGTCGAGAAGACGCACTGCAACTCGCAGAAACCGCTAAAAACCCGGTTTCTTGGGTGTTGATTCGTAAGCCCTAGAATCGTCAGGCCGGTTCGTAAAGGTACTCGAAGCCGTTCCCATCTGGATCTCTGCCGTAAAAGGATGCAGTACCGTCGCGGTGTTCGTGGATGTGGGTGACGGAAACACCATCGGCTTTGAGTTGTTCGTAGGCGGATTCCATTTCGGTGCGATCGTCAAATACAAACCCAAAATGCGGCCCTGCTTGGTCGTAACTCGGACTCAACAGCGCCAATCCGTCCTCTCCTGCTTTCAAATAAGCCCAGTCTGCATCTTTCCAGACTAACTCCATACCCAAGTTGCGGTAGAATTCAGCAGACTTCTCTATGTCTTGCACGCAGACGGCTACGTGTCCCAATCGTTTTAGTTTCATATCTACAAAGTTTATGGTTGTTCTTTCGTTTATTGTATCTATTTTCGGATTTATTTCTGAATTAATTAGGTATTTTTTCAGTTTTTTGGGTCGCAGCTAACTGTACTTTTTCTACTTGTTTGCTGGCGTCCATTTCGCTGAACAGTTGAATGGCGCGCTCAAAATTTTCTTGAGTTTTCTCGATGTTACCAAGTTTTTGTTCTGTTAGTGCTAGTTGATAGCAAGCTTCGGCTCGGTCTAATTTAGCGCTGGCTCGATCGAGTATTTCGATTGCTTCTGCATGGTGCTGCAGGGCTTGGTCAAATTCTCCCGGTTCTCGGTACAGCGCTGCTATACCGCTGAGAGATTTGGCTTTGATGGTAGTGTACTGGTTTTGGTCGGCCTGGGCGATCGCCCTTCCGAATTATTAGAAAGGGATCTCGCTCTTTTTTAACCGCAGATGGACGCTGATTGACGCGGATGCAAGAAGGGATCTCGCTCTTGTGATTCATAAAGCTTAAAAAATAGGAGTTAATTTTTAACTTCCTGAAAAATCTTATAGTGTTCGCAAATTATTTCAATAAAAATATCCCCTTCCAACCGAAAATGACTCAAAGCAGATAAATCTAAATTAGCCGGAAAAGTGAAAGGATAGGACAGGGAAGATAAGAAAGTTTCAGCCTTTTCTTCAAGCTTTCTGAGTTCGACTTCTCCTACCCAAAAACAGTAATTTTCATCATCGGAATTGAGGGGACGAGAAATCACTAGGTGAAGAATGCGATCGAACTCGATCGCTACATCTCCCACTTCGGGCCCAAAGGTGAAGTCTAAACGCAAGCCAAGATTTTGAGGGCGGAGTGAAACTCCTACTAAATCGGCACTTTTTAAGTCTTCTAAAAAGGTTTTGAGGTTGAGTGCGAGATCGGTTGTCATAGAATCACTTTTTCTCCGGTATTATGTGTCTTAGCCCCTGGTTCAAATTTTATTTGATTTCCATCTCTATTGTATCTACGACGGTAAGTTTTGCCCTCCGTCCCGCGTATATGAGGCCCTGTACGGACTATTTCACCATTTGGTCTAATATGAATGATACTGCCGTCTGGATGTTCAAAGGTTTGATAGCCACCTTTTGTGCTGGTTTGAAATTGGAAGCCGTAACTCTCCAGTATGGCGATCGCTTCTGATAAGGTTTGTCCTGTCAAATCTGGAAGTTTTTGTGCGGCTGGATTCATTGGTTGTGAATGGGAAAGATTTTGAGCGATCGCCATTTTGATTATAAAACGGGCGATCGCCATGATTGATGAATGATGGGCGAGATCCTTTCTGAATCAGGATGAGAAAGGGCGATCTATCTTCCCAATTTCTTATTACAAAATTACAGGTTGTGTGAGGCTTGACAAAAAATGGCAAAATTTGCCATAATAAGATAACGAGTTAAATGAGGTAAGTAATACCCGTGACAAGCATGAATATTTCTCTACCTGACTCAATGCGAACTTATATAGAAGCACAGGTAGCTCAAGGTGGTTATAGTACAGCTAGCGAATATTTCCGTGAATTAATTCGCCAAGACCAAAAACGCAAAGCTTCAGAACGTTTGGAAGCGATGTTATTAGAGGGTTTGGAATCGGGAAATCCTACCGCGATGACGGAGGAAGATTGGATGGAGATTCGTCAAGCTGTGCGATCGCGTATTTCCCAAAATCAGGGGTTGCAGGGAGAAAAATGACCTCGATCCAAAAACGTCCGCAAGTTATCCGTGACTTGATAGAATAAGCCACTTACATTGCCGAAGATAACATGGATGCTTCCGATCCCTTTCTTGTCGCGGCCGAAGAAACATTTAAACAATTAGCACAAACGCCAAAAATGGGAAAACGCTGTCAATTTTCTCATCCTAATTTAATCGATGTGCGACAACAAGCTATTAAAGGTTTTAGAAGATATCTGATTTTCTCCCGTCTGATAGACTCAGAGGTAGAAATTTTGCGCGTGATTCACGGGGCACGGGACATCGAAGATATCTTGGATAATGTTGATGAGACAGATTAAGAGCGATCGACTGGTATTTAGGAATTTTGGGAAATGTATGTTATCATTAAATTGGCAGTTTATTTTATCCTAGTTTTCAAGAGTAATACACCAAAGCTTTCCAGAATTTTTACTATGATGAAAGAGCAAACATTTGAACTGGATGAATCTCAGATAAAATTTCTCCAAAGTTGTCAAAAGTATGGATTTAAAGACGCAAATGAAGTAGTAAGAATCGCAATTAAACGCCTGGAATTAGCATTAGAAGCGGAGCGATTGGAAGAATCCGCTGCTCTCTATGCAGAAATCTATAAGGAAGATACAGACTTGCAAGAATTGACGGAATTAGGTTTAGAAGAATGGCTGAAGCTATAAAATTGAAACGCGGTTTAATTATTGAAGTTAATCTCGATCCAACAAAGGGTTCTGAAACGGGGAAAATTAGACCTTGTGTTGTTGTGACCAACAATACTTATAATGAGCGAGTTCCTGTAATCCAGGTTGTTCCAATTACTGCTTGGAGTGAAAAAAAAGCCAAGATTAAAAGTAATGTAGAGATTGAACCGTCTCAAAGAAATGGATTAACAAAAAAATCTATTGCTGATTGTTTGCAAACGCGCCCTATTGATTATGGTTCTCGTGGGGTAGATATCCGAGGTGAACTTGAACCAGAGGTGATCGTAAAAATCGATCTAGCTCTCAGAATCGTGTTTGCTTTGTAATTTTCAAGCTTTTAAAGAAGAAATAATCAATAGGTTACGAGGCGATCGCCATTTTGATTATAAACGGGCGATCGCCTTTTTGAATTATTAGAAAGGGCGATCACTTTTTTTTAACCGCAGATGCACGCAGATTAACGCGGATGTAAGAAGGGCGATCGATCAAGGACTAATGGAAACCACATCCCCAGTATCATTAATGCGAACTGCGGAACCCGTTGGTAGCGACAATATCATAGTGCTAACTTGTCTCATCAAAGGTACCAGATGGTCTGGCCTCGTACTGCTAGAATCTAACACCACAATTGTAATAACACGACTTGCTAGATTTTGTTGATAGGGAAGATTTTTATCGGCGGTGATAAAAACATCAAAAGGATGATTCTCCGATCGATCCAGAATTTCCCGGTCTTTTAGCCCTCTCCACCCCATGTCATAAACATTGCTGATTGAATGACCCTCGTCTAAGAAAGGCTGCTTAAGTTTTTGACTCAACAGATTTTCATCAAGCAATATAAGCATTTGAATCACTTTCTAGCGAGAGCATCATCTTAGTTAGATTTTCTAGCACTTTAATTGCCTGACTTTCTAGGTAAGGAAAATCATTAATAAATTCTGCGAAACCGCTTTCACCTTCCAGGTAGTCGAAAAAAGTCTTTAAGGGAACGCGAGTTCCAACAAATACGGGGACACCGCTCATAATTTCTGGATCGCGGTGAATAATCCCTTTTCTTTGCAGTAATTCTTCTATTTTCACGGGCTTTACTCCTTTATATCAAAAGAAGTGGGCAAGTCAAGCTGTAACTGATGAGTAATTATATCATAAATTTAGCAGGAGCGATCGCCCTTCTGAATTATTAGAAAGGGCGATCGATCTTTTTTACCGCAGATGGACGCAGATTAACGCGGATGTTGTAAGAAGGGCGATCGATCTTTCGTCTCAAACAAAAGAAGATCGCCCTTTCGGATAGTTCCAAAAGGGCGATCGCTTTTATTGTTGGTGAGAGTTAGCGGAGGGCGATCGCACTTCTTGAGGGGAAGGGCGATTGCACTTTGATTATAGAAGACGATCGTACTCTCTAATTCCACAAACATGATCACTACTCTTTCTCCCCCAAAAACAGATTTCCCAGAGCGGTGATACTTGGGTAAAATGATCGCTTACCTAACGAGAAATCCCATTATTGTATTCCCAGTAAGCTTGTAAAGGACTCATTGTTCGACCTAAAATAGTACCTTCAGAGGCATCATTGAAAAGTGCTTTTTTTGCTTCAGGTAAAGACTGAACAGTTGTTACAGTTATATGCAAATGTTGATTATTACCACTGTTAATGATTGGGCTACCAAAATTTGTGGTATTTGCTGTTACCTGAGAACCGATTGACAAACCAGTTGTCTGAGGTGTATCCAAATGTAAATACCACCATATTCGACCAGTTTCTTTTTTATTAACTGTCTCCTTAACTGCTACAGCAACTCCTGAATTGAAAGTCGTGCCATCTTTTAGTTTCATTGTATCAAACTCATTATACGATGAAACATAAAATATATTACCATCAGTTGCAGGATGCACAGCTTTCTTTGTTTGCGTTGTGCTAATATCAATTCCCGAATGAGCCATGCCAACTCCCTGCTTATAACCCAAGTCATAAGCATATCCAGCTTCCGATTTATGAACTGCTCCAAAAATAGCTTCTGATAATTTTTTGTAAACTGCATGAACATTATTGTCGGCTTTTACGCTTTTTAAGATTGGATTCACGTTCATGTTAGTGACATCGGATTGGTTATAGTACAGCCAAGCATCTCCAGTTTGCAAATCCCACCAACGATCATCATTCTCACGGGTACGATATCCACCAAATGTCTTGCCTTTACCTGATACTTGGAAAGAATCATCGTAGTATTTGTCAATGCTTGAAACTATATCGGGAAAGAAATTTCCTCCTTCACCTGTCCGAATTGTATTACCTTTGCCAGAGATCGGCTGATTAGACGGAACAGATACAGATGGCAAAGCAGTACCTTCTTTGTAAGCCGTCGCCTTACCACCATTCCAGTAAACGTAACCGCCTTCAAAGTATTGAACCTTATTCCCATTCCCCAGATCCTTTTCCCCAGTCTTGGGAACACCTAACCAGCCCTCCAATCCACCGTTTTTCAAGAATGTCTGACGGATAGCACCGTAAAGTGGAAAAGTTCCATACTGGCTGCTGACGATCGATCCTTTATCAAATAGCTGATAGCTGGCACCATTATAGTTGATGACACCTGAAATCGGATTTCCCAGCGTACTTTGAGAATTCTGGAAAACAGGATAGAAATTGCCACCAACGTTGTATCCGTTGAGATTAATTGAAGTAGGTTGCTGCACAACAGGATTGTCTGTAGGTGGCTGTACGACTGGATTGTCTGTGGGCGGCTGCACAACGGGATTGTCGGTGGGCGGCTGCACAACGGGATTGTCTGTGGGTGGCAGTAATGGGGGGTTTCCAGGCGGGTAGCCCTTCGTGTATGCGCTCGGTACCCAGTAGGATTTGCCATTTTGATTTATCCGATACCACAAAGCATCCTGCTCACCTGTCGTCAGATCCGGGACTGCTTCGCCGTAAGTCCAAGCATCGAAATTGAAAGTCTCACCTTTGTATCCAATACTCACATCGCTACGATCGCTCAAACTCGGGCTATGGCGGAGGTTCACACCATTAGTTGACCAAATAATAGAGGTAAAATCTCCTGTTTTCAGGTCATAAGTCGCTCGTTCCCAGGGGGTAACTTGTCCTTCCAAACCCCAAGTTGTCGGACTCAAGAAAGGACTAGGTGTGTAACTTTGCGGCTTTGTATCCTTCGCCACTTGCACAGCCTTATTGAAATTCACCACCCCAAAACCCGTCTCCTTATCCCATCCGGGCTCCTTCACATCGATCGCACTTCCAGTCAAAATGTCAATCACTTGGGTAGGATTCAAATCAGGATTACTCTCCCAAACCTTAGACGCCATCCCCGCCGCCTTAGCCGCGGATGCCGAAGTTCCCGCCATCGTGCCTAAATCATCGCCAACAGTCGATAAAGTCGGATTTTCGATCGCACCTCCGGGCACTAAAATATCCAAACCATAGCCGTAGCTGGAATAATCCGATCGCCCAAATCCATCAGATGAACCAACCGTGAGAATATTCTCAAACTCCTGGGAAGATTGACCCAAAACTGACATCACACCGCCGTCATTCCCAGCAGCAACAACTAACAGCACTCCATTCTGACGCGCATTTTCTAATGCAGCACGTTCTCGGTTGGTAAATTCGTAACGAGTGGTAATGGTTCCGTCAGCATTCTTTTGAGTTAAATCGAGGGGCAAAAGTGCGATCGCATTCTTTTTCTTTTGTGCCTTCGCTTCACCCACAAAATCTGTCAATCCTAAATCCCATTCCCCAGAACCAATTGCCCGACTTAGGTAAACATTCGCTTTATCGTTGTAACCATCAATGCCTTTGTCGTTGCCTTGAATTGCACTCACTAAACCCCAGCTAAATGTGCCGTGTTCGTTACCACTGCCAGCAGTAAACAAAGGATTGCTGTCTTTGTCAATGCGATCGCGCCCCAATGTCACTTTAGAGTAATCCAAATCGGGATTTTTCGTCGCAAATCCAGTATCGATGATGCCGATAAAGGCGCGATTTTCTGGCGGCGAACTAATCGGTAATACGGTTTCAATAGGCGGTTCGGGGTCGATCGGCTGCGACATATCATCGATCGGCTCAAGTCCAACCAGAGGCGCTTCCGGGGCGATCGTAGGCGGTTGCACCGGTGGTGTTGGAGGGGTCGGCAGCGTTGCTACAGGTGGCGTTGTCGCAACAGGCGGCGTTGCCACAGGCAGCGTTTCCACAGGCGGCGTTGTCTCAATCGGTGGCGCTACAGCCACAGGTGGTTTTGTTTCCACAGGTGGCGTTGTCTCCACAGGTGGCGTTTCCACAGGAGGCGCTACAGCAACCGGCGGTTTTGGATCAATCGGTGGCGTTTCCACAGGAGGCGTGACAGCTACCGGCGGTTTTGGATCAATCGGTGGCGTTTCCACAGGAGACGCCACAGCCACAGGTGGTTTTGGATCAATCGGTGGCGTTTCCACAGGTGGCGCGACAGCAACCGGCGGCGTTGTCTCAATCGGTGGCGTTTCCACAGGTGGCGCGACAGCCACAGGCGGTTTTGGATCAATCGGTGGCGTTTCCACAGGAGG
>NZ_JAUBPB010000011.1:0-4892 GCF_036700545.1 Microcoleus sp. SVA1B4 | reverse complement strand
AATCGGTGGCGTTTCCACAGGTGGCGCGACAGCCACAGGCGGTTTTGGATCAATCGGTGGCGTTTCCACAGGAGGCGCGACAGCAACCGGCGGTTTTGGATCAATCGGTGGCGTTTCCACAGGAGGCGCGACAGCAACCGGGGGTTTTGGATCAATCGGTGGCGTTTCCACAGGTGGCGCGACAGCCACAGGCTGCTTTGATTTGACATAATCGATCAATTTCTTGCCGCCATCGAGTTTAGTCCAATCCTTACTTGGATCGATCACTTTGTCGATCGACACTGCTTTGCCCGTCGCGCCTGTTAAATTGAAAACCAAATCGTTATAATCTTTATCTGAGCCCTGATCGACGCGCTGATCTTCCATTGCAAATGCCTTGCCCTTGCCAGTGACATCTGCTACTTGACCGTACAACCAAGCATCATTTGGATTAGTGCTAGATAATGACAACAGCGGGCGTTTGTCACCGCCGGCACCGGGATTCTTAAACACATCTTGCACCGTACCATTTGGCACCAGCATCACCGCAAAAGCTTCTCCCGGTTTCATCGGAAATGTTTTCGCGCCGCTGTACTGCCCTTCGTTATAATTTCCCTCTCCTAAACTGCCATTAAATAGTGGATTTGCACCTTCTGTGGGGTCAGAAATTACTACGTGACCAAAGGTAGAATTGGTCAGGGATCGTCTTGCTGCTTCTTTGATAAATTCCTGAGAACCAGGGGTGAATTCCTCCATTCCCAGCACGCTGAAAATGGCAACTTCACCTTGATAATTGCCGCCGTCGTGCAGCCAATCAAAGCCAACTTGTCCCGTGGAATCTGTAGCAAAAAAGCCGGAGTCAACCCCTAAACCTGTCAGCGGGTCAACTTTGCCATCTGGGGTTAAACTAACTTGATAATTTGTATCGCGGGAGGGTGCAGAAATTTTGAGCGCATAATTGGTTGCGCCCAAATTATCGATGCTAAAAGTTCCTGAATTTGTGCCGTTTGTTTCGATATCTTTGACGACTTTTCCCTGACTGTCGAGAAGCTGCATCCCGACAATGGAACTAAATCCTTCAGCCGTAACTCGAAAGCTGCCGGTATTGAGTCGATTAAAACGATAGGTGTCTGTGGGGTCAGTTTTACCTGCGAAGTCGATAGAGAAATAGTTGTCGTTCAGATTGCCGATCGATATATTAGACATGATGCACCTTTATTGATAAAATTCTATGGAAAAAATCAGCCGACACAGCCAAGCAATTGCCGCAAATCCGCGTAACGACACGCGACTTCAACTTAATCAGCAAAAGGTTAGAAAGTCGTTAAACTCGCTTAACTTTCCGCCGCTATATATCTATCAGAAGTGCGCCGGAGTTTTTATGCGTTTTGTAATGAAACTTTACACTGAGTGTTTAATAACGAGTAGGAAATGGCATCGTTAGACATTTATTTTCTTCCGGTGAAAGTGTTGCCTGTAACCAATTTCCATACCTGCAGACAAAAAGACGTAGTTTTTTATACTCCAATAATTCAGTATAATTTCGTCTCATAGACAAAAATAATATCAGTTTTTATAAGCCAGCGCATCAGTAACATCTCTGAAAAGTCTAATCCAATTAGATTAATAACTAAGTATATTTATGTATAATCATCCTGAAAAAAGATGAAGAAACCATCGCACATCCCCGGGGATGTGCGGGGGTGCGAGACTTGGATACAAAGCAGAGAGATACAGGCTTTCAGGCTTAAATCGATTTGAACCTCTTCTGTCAAACTTCAATCATTCGAGTTTCACACCCGTTTCCGGCGGGAAAAGCCCTACAAAAAACTAAAAAATCTCCCCAACAATCATCCCCGCTAATATGACAAAACCCACCCAAACATTTTGGCGAAAGATTTGACCGTAAACAAGCTTAGGAAGATCCGCATTTCGGAGTTGACTGTACTGCAAAAACCACAAAATCGCCGCCGCACAAATTGCCATCCAAAAACCAATGTGCAAGTGCAGATTCATCCCCATTGCCGCTAACAAACCGACAGTACCAACAAAGAAAAAACCCACAGCATTAGCCGCATTATCACCAAAAAAAATAGCGCTTGAATTCACGCCCAAACGCAAATCATCTTCCCGATCGCTCATTGCATAAACTGTATCAAATCCCATCGTCCAAAACACGACTGCACCCCACAGCAGCCAAGTCGCTAATTCTAATTCGTCAACGGCGGCACTCCAACTAATTAAAACTGCAAAACCCCAGGCAATTGATAACACTAATTGCGGCACTGGAAAAAATCTTTTTGCTAGCGGATAGCAGATAATTACTGGTACGGCAGCCACGCACAGCCAGAAGCTTAAAGGATTGAGATAAAAAGCGAGAATCGCCGCGCAAGCAAAGGAAATTAAAGCAACTCCTATTCCAGTTTGCACGGTGAGGGCGCGGGATGCTAGGGGGCGCGATCGCGTTCTTTCTACTTCGGGATCGATATCGCGATCCCACAAGTCGTTGATGACGCATCCCGCCGCACTCGTGGCTAGGGTTCCCAACACAATCACGCCCACCAATGCTGTCGGCGGCCTCCCGTGGGCTGCTAAAAAGACCGCCCAGAGGGCTGGAATCATTAAAATCAGCCTTCCTGCTGGTTTGTCCCATCTCAAAAGCCTCACGACGGTTAGCAATGTGGATTCGGGTTGGCGATCGGGCTGTGTAAGCATTTCAATTCTAGATTTGATATTTTTAACTCTAGATTTTATCAAATTTTAGGCACAATCACTTACTATCTCTGTTGGCGAGCATACTTCTGCCGAAATTTAAAACAGGTGAAAGTCTTGCCCAGTCAGCAATTCCAAATTTTTGCTAATTTAATAGAATGCCTAACTGGATTCGTGAAATAATCATAAATATCTGTCAACCCCGATACTCCAATGGTTAATTCACTTCCGTCTGCGGAGTCAAATCGCATTATTGCTGCTATTGATATGGGTACTAACTCATTTCACATGGTGGTGGCGCGGATCGATCCGAAATTGCCTGCGTTTACGATTATTGCTAGAGAAAAAGATACGGTTCGGTTGGGCGATTGTGAGGTTAAGACAGGGTGCTTGAAGCCCGAGGTTATGCAAAGGGCGATCGCCACTCTGAGCCGTTTTCTAGATATTGCTAAAACTTTCAATGCTGAACAAATTATCGCTGTGGCTACCAGTGCGGTTCGGGAAGCCCCTAACGGGCGAGATTTTCTCAAACAAGTTGCTGACGAATTAGACCTGAATGTTAGTTTGATTTCCGGTCAGGAAGAAGCGCGGAGAATTTATCTGGGCGTTCTTTCGGGTATGGAGTTTAACAATCAGTCCCAGGTGATTATTGATATTGGGGGCGGTTCTACGGAGTTGATTTTAGGAGACAGTTCTGAGCCTCGCTGTCTCACCAGTACAAAAATTGGTGCTGTTCGCTTAACAGGACAATTTGTCAAAACTGACCCGATTAGCAAGGAGGAGTTTGCTTATTTGCAAGCTTATATTCGGATTTCGCTGGAAAGACCGATCGACGAATTGCGATCTCAATTCCATGAGGGCGAACCTTTGCGCTTGATTGGCACTGCTGGAACCATCGAAACTCTGGCTGCTATTAACGCTCGCGAAAAGTTGGGAACTGTTCCGAGTCCGCTAGCCGGATATCAGTTAAGTTTAAAAGATTTACGCGATTTAGTCAATCGCTTTCGCAAACTTTCTTATGCCGAAAGGTTGGCAATTCCTGGAATGTCGGACAAGCGGGCGGAAATTATTCTGGCAGGCGCTTTGATTTTGCAGGAAGCTATGATACTATTAGGAATTGAATCGCTGACTGTGTGCGATCGGTCTCTGAGAGAAGGCGTAATTGTTGACTGGATGCTGGCGCACGGTTTAATTGAAAACCGCTTACGCTATCAAGGTTCAATCCGCCAGCGTAGCATTCTCCACATGGCTAACAAATATCAAGTCAATTTAGAACAAAGCGAAAGAACCGCAGCATTTACTCTCAATTTATTCGACCAAACTCAAGGAATTCTACACAATTGGGGAACCGAAGAACGCGAGTTGCTGTGGGCTGCGGCAATTCTACACAACTGCGGTTTATACGTCAGCCATTCAGCGCACCACAAGCATTCTTACTATTTAATTCGCAATGGTGAGTTATTGGGCTACACTGAAACAGAGATTGAAGTCATTGCCAATTTGGCTCGCTATCACCGGAAAAATCCTCCTAAAAAGAAGCACGAAAATTTTATTGTTCTTCCAAAAAAATACCGGGAACTCGTCAGTAAATTGCATCCTTTTCTGCGGTTAGCTGTGGCTTTAGATAGGCGTCAGATTGGCGCAATTTCTAATTTTAAATGCGAATACCGCCCGGAAGTTCGAGAGTTTCACTTACGGTTGCACCCGCTCAATCCCGAAGATGATTGCGCTCTGGAACTGTGGAGTTTGGATTATAAAAAGCCGTGTTTTGAATATGAGTACAATCTCAAATTAGTGGCAACTTTGGAACCGACTCTGGTTCCGGTTTAAATACAAAGCCGAGCCTGAAAACGAGAAACTGTAGGGTGCGCGCGTCCCCTACAGTTTTAACTTAATCCCAAGTCTACTACCAATATTGTGTTTGACTCTACAGTCCTCCCGATCGCCCTAGCGTGCCTTGCGAAGGCAGCGTGGATTAATTTTAGAGAGGAGAAATCAATGCAATATGACTATTTGCTGACGCTATACGAAAGATTGAAATAATGTCTCATATCATGTCCGGTCGAGCGATCGCGATTAAAGGCCGGGGCGGGTTTACAGATTTTCCGGTTTCTATTCAATATCTTGGCGAACCCGCCCCTTGTATCTTAAAAGAGTCAGTCAGGCGACCGAGCTGTCACTCAGGCGATCGAGCTGTCACT
>NZ_JAUBPB010000141.1:0-3247 GCF_036700545.1 Microcoleus sp. SVA1B4 | reverse complement strand
ATACCAGAATGGCAAAGTGATGTTTCTACATTTTTAGAGTCGGAAACACTGCGTTGGCAAGAAGAGTATGGAATGTTATGGGAAAAAGAAAAAGTTTCCATCCAGAGGCTGACAACAATTCTTGATGAAAACGGTATTCCAGAAATTGATTTTATTTCAATCGACACTGAAGGCTTTGATTTTGATGTTTTAAAAAGTCTGGATTTCTCACGATTTCACCCCTCAATGATTGTAGTCGAATATGGCAAAGATAGGCAACAAATTATTTCATTCTTAGCAGAATTAGGCTATTCGTTAATGTTTGATAACGGTCAAGATTTATTCATGGTTCGGCTCAACCACTTATTCAGCGAAATCTGCCCCTTTCTGCCAGCAACGAAGGCCTACACAGGTGGATCAGGTAATCCTCCTTATGCAGAAATTCAACATACGACTGAACACTATTTCCACGAGTTTATAGGGAAATCAGCCAATGAAGTTGGATGTATTGTTATCGTTGGCACTCACTTGGGATTCGAGATAGATACATTTTTAAGGAACTATCCAAATGCAGAGATTCATGCGTTTGAAGCAAGCCAGCGTTACTTCTCTCTACTGTTAGAGCGTTTTGCCGGAAGTCCGCGTGTTTTTTGTCACAACTATGCTGTCTCAGAAGAAAATGGAACCGCTGTTTTTTATGAAACAACGATAGACGGCACGGGTTCTCTCCTTCCGATGAAAATTCAAGAAGACCAAGACCAAGGACTAACTACTTTCGGTGCATCTCCAGCAGAAGCATACACAGTAGCCACAGTCACTCTGGACAGTTTTGCTCCACTAGCGGGAAAGAAGATTGATTTACTCTGGTGTGATGTGCAAGGAGCTGAACTAAAAGTTCTTGAAGGTGCCAAACAAACATTGGAGCGTTGTTCTTCTCTCTTTTTGGAAGTTTGGTTGTACAGAACTATGTACCAAGATCAGTGCCAACTGTCTAATCTAGAGAAGTATCTAGCAGAACACAGTATCTATCTATCAAGTATCGGACTGAATCAAATTGGCGGAGGTCAGGGAGACGGTTTTTGGCTCAAAAGCAATGAAATTCAGCAAAAAGAAATTTTAGATGCCTTAAATTCTCGAAAAAAAATTGTCGCCCTTATCAGGCAAGAAAGTTACAGAGAGTTACAGCTTGAAGATGGTGGAACAGATGCCTTATCAAAAGAAGTCAGACAACTAGATTCTCAGCCAGACGAAACCCAGGAAGAATTGAAGCAATCGCAATCTCAGACAAAACTGCACCAAAATCCAGGGGGATTTGAGCAATTTACAACTAAACTGCAACAAGTTCAAGAGGAACTACAACCAATTAAAGAAGAGCTTGAACTGAGGCAGATTCAATACCACAAAACTCAGGAAGAACTCGCACACACGAAGTCTCAGCTAATCGAAGCTCAGACTCAACTGCGAGAGATCGAGGGTGCTGCTGCTCCGTTAAATCAACTGGCAGAGTTGTATTTAGTTCAAGGAAAGTTAGAAGATGCGATCTCCGTTTGCGAGCAAGCATTAAAGATTCAACCCAAATTTGCTCCGGCGTACAAGACTTTGGGGAATGTCTTCCAAGCTCAGGGTAAACTGGATGAGGCAAAGAGTTGGTACATTCGCGCTCTGGAAATTCAGCCTAATTTTGCTCAAGCTTTAGCAAACCTGGGGACTATTCAGGCACAGCAGCAAGAGTGGCAAGAGGCGATCACCTGTTACCAAAAGGCGATCGCGATTCAACCGAATTTTGCAGGCGTTTACCGTAACTTGGCTAGGGTCTTTTCGCAAATTGGTAAGCCAGATGAAGCTGTCGAGTGTTCTTATGCAGCCGTGATTTTGGAACCTCAAACAACGGCAGAGGAATACTTTAACCTGGGCAATACTCTGTTAGAGCAAGGGAAGCAGGAGCGGGCGATCATCTGTTACCGCAGGGCTGTTTATTTAAACCCAAGTTTTTCTGAGGCTCATGATAAGTTAAAGGAAATTATGAGTGTGGTTGGGGAATAGGATGAAGCGGATCGCGCTTATTATCAACAAGCGCTAAAACTACAGCCAAGTCTCTCTTATACCTTCAATGCAGTGCGGTTTAGATGAACCACAAAGCCACATTTTTCGTTGTAGTATTGCGGTAGCGCTATCGCTATGTCAGGGCGCGGATGCCAAGAAGTAATTGGCACGCAAGTATTGCCCAGACAGATTTCAACTTGCTCTAAACTTCTCTTTTTGCTGACAATCCAGCCCCGAATCCCAATATCATAGTCATCCGACCACGACTCATCTACGCACAAAATTCAGTTCTCATCTTGCTCTACCATGTTGCTCATGTCGCTTCTCCTTAAGCTATTTCCAAATTTTTATTTCCGAGCTACTTGTCGGATTTGATGTTAATTTGCTATCTATGGTGCAGTTGAGGCTGTTAGCTCTCTAGACTTACCTCCTTGTAGAAGTTGATTGCCTTTGTCGAATTTGGTCACAGCTTTTTTTGGGTTGATTTTGGCGTGTTTACTTTTTGGATAGATAATATTGTTCCAAGCTCAATGGCTTAGGGCTTGGCGGGCGATCGCCCATATATAATACCTGGTGCGTGCGGGAACATCCTCAGAGGCATGAAGTCTGATATCCTTGGGAAAGCAACGGCTTGAGTTCATTGGGAGTTCATTGGGGGCGATCGGGCAAAAATTACCCTCATTTGTGGTAAGCTTCTGAGGAACCATTTTGGGAGTAAGTTGTCTTAGGGCGACTGGAAGTTAAAAGTAGAATATTTATTACATATCAAAGTGGCGATTTGAAGAAAATGCAAAAGTGCTTGCAGGAATCCTTAAAATGCACGCCTTCTTCCCAAACAGAAACAATCGTCAACTGGTTAGAGAGTTTTGCAAATTTCTCGTTAGAAAAAGGGCGACACCTCGATCCCTATTCACTCACAAACTCAGAAGAGTGGAAACAATTGGTTCGTCAGGCAGTTGCGATTAAGCCAACAAGCAAGCTATAATGGTATACTGGCAGGACAGTTTTCCTAAGAAAAATTTCAGCGGTTGCTCTGCAGTTGCTGAGTAATTAAGAAGAAAAACGATGAATGATCTAGAACATATATTAATTAATGACATGGAACTGTATCAAGAAGGGCTGAATTTGAGAGAAGAGAAGCGGAGAGAAGAGTCCAAAGCCGCCAGCGTGAATCAACATAAACTAGAATTGTCGAAGAAAGAATCTTCGTTAGAGCAAATTCAGA